>DASTZT010000091.1:0-7470 GCA_035764225.1 Ktedonobacteraceae bacterium | reverse complement strand
GGATGAATAATCAGGGTGGGCGTCGTGACATTGGCAACATGCGTGATGGCCGAGTGGTCGCGATAGTAAGCAACGCGCTCAGGTTCCCAGGGATAGCCCTTCGATTCGATTGTGGTCAAGAAACCCACATCCGAAGTGCCGACGAAGGTGACAAGATTCGAGATACCAGCTCGTGGCACCGCAGCTTTAAAGCGGTCCGTTTGAGTAACGGCAAACATTGACATCTGACCGCCATAGCTGTACCCCGTGACGACAAGGCGTTTGGGATCGACAACGCCGCGCTCGATACAGGCATCCACCCCCTTCATGATATCCTCAAAATCCCAGCCGCAATTATCGTCCTCGACCTCGCGCAAAAACTCCTGCCCATAGCCCGTGCTGCCGTGCGGGTTGCAGTAGAAGACAGCAAAGCCCAGCGTGGTGAAATACTGGAAGAGGCGCATCATGCCACAACCGACGCCATAGGCCCACTGCGGCCCACCGTGAATACTCACCACCAGCGGATATCTTACGCCATAACGCGCCCCCACTGGCAACATAATCCAGCCATCAATCTCCTCATCGTTGGCCCCACGATACTGGAAGCGTTTGGGCTGGCTCCAGATAAAGCTGGCGATCTGTCGATCATACAGATGCGTCAAACGCTCCATCACGCCGGGACCACTAGCAATTAATGTGAGGAAGTAGAATTCCCAGGGGTGTTGATCGTACTCGCGCACGAGCAGCAAGCCCTTTTCGTCAGGCAAGAGCGCAAGATAGGCGGTGATAACTTCCTGATTCGTTATGACTATAGGAATTTTCTCCCCCAGATCGAGACGCTGCACATTGGTGCGGCCCCGTTCCGATGCCAGGAAGTAGATCCGTTGCCCATCGGGACTCCATTGCGGTCGATAAGGGCCGGGTCGCCCAAAATCGCCACTGGAGGCCGGAGCCGCGAAATGATCTTCATCATCCGTCAAAAGCTCAACAGGTCCGCCATCTCGCGCCACGAGATACAGGTGCGGGTTGCAATGCCCCGCCACCCGCAAGTCATAGGCCGCGATCAGGACCGCCGAGCTGCCATCGGGCGACCAGGAATAGCAGTGCATTTGCAAAGTGCCGTCGGTGAGGCAACGCTGCTCGCCGCTCTCAGGATTGATGGCCCAGAGATCGCTGACGTAAGAGCGGTCTCTATCGTCAGCACGATTGCATAACACGCCTATTTCCAGGCTATCCGGCGTCCATATTGGCTGCTCATGATCATACTCGCCAGAGGTCAGCCTGCGGATGGATGCCGGATCGACCTCGCCATCCTCTTCAGGGGCAGGCATCACGAAAAGCTGGCTGAACGATTCGTAGAGACCGCGCCCATCCAGCCGATAGTTAATGGTCTTGACGGGGCGGAAACGGAGACGCTCCTGCTCCTCATAGTGCTTTTTGGTAGCTTCGTCAAGCGTCTTACGCCCGGTGATGACATCGTCTTCGTCGGTGGGAAGCATGGAGGCTGTGAAGGCGATCCACTGTCCATCGGGCGACCAGGCGGCTTCGTCCACGCCATGAAACATATTGGTAAGCTGGTGAGCTTCTCCGCCATCGGTATCAATCAGCCAGAGCTGGTTTTTGTCTTCGCGATTGGAGAGAAATAACAGGCGTCTGCTATCGGGTGCCCATACCGGATAGGTGTCACGTTTGGCACCGCTTGTCAGTGGGCGAGGCTCACCAAGCGCGTAGCCATCCTCGTTCAGGCGCAGCAAATAGATTGTCGCATGATCCTCGTCTTTCTCTCTATCAGTATGGCTCATGACAAAAGCCACGCGCTGAGCGTCGGGAGAGAGGGCTATTGCCCCCATCTCCTTGAAATTCCAGAGATCCTCCAGCGTTAGTTTACGCGGTGCGACCACAGGATACTCCTCTCTCTATGCATACTCTTCGGGACGGATCTCGATATATTTGCCGAACCATTCCAGCACTTTCTCCCAATACTCGAAGCGTTGACCCGGTTTGGATGTGCCGATATGCCACGCGCCAGGAACGCGTATGAACTCGACCGGAACCTTGCCCATCATCTTTAAGGCCATATAGAACTGCTCTGATTGCTCAATGGGGCAACGCAGGTCATTTTCAGGGTGCAAGAACAGCGTAGGGGTCGTGACATTGGCGGCGCTGCTTAATGGCGAATGGTCGCGATAATACTCGGCTCGCTCCGGGTCCCAGGGATAGCCTTTCGACTCAGAGACCATCCAGAAGCCGATATCAGAGGTGCCAACAAAGCTGCTTAAATTGGAGACGCCAGCCATTGGCAAGGCAGCTTTAAAGCGATCCGTATGGCCGATGACAAACATGGACATAAAACCGCCATAGCTATAGCCCGTTACCGCCATCCGTTCGGGATCGGCCACGCCACGAGCGATACATTCATCAACGCCGCGCATGATATCCTGGAAATCCCATCCCCCCCAATCGCCCAGCACCTGACGCGTAAAGGCCTCGCCACCGCCGGTACTGCCATGTGGGTTGCAATAGAAGATGGCATAGCCCCGCGTCGCAAAATAATGGCTGACAGGATCGCGACCAATGCCAAAAGCGCCGTGAGGACCGCCGTGAATGCGCACGATCAGCGGGTAACGCACACCTTCTTTAGCCCCGACGGGATGTATCAGCCAGCCATCAATCTCGTCCCCGTTCATCCCCTCGTAAGCGATCCGCTCAGTTTTGCCCCAGGCAAACTCGGCCATTGCGCGAGCATGATTATGGGTGAGGCGTTCCAGTTCTCCCGCCCCTTCTGCCGGTAAGGATAGTCGATACAACTCATAGCCGCAATCCGGCTTCTCTTGAGCCAGCAATAGCCCTTGCTCACCGGGTATGAGCGCCAGGAAGCCAGTCACGGAATCACCGCTCGTCAATTGCGTAATCGTTCTCCATACCACATCCATGCGATACACATGGACGCAGCCGCGCTTTGTGGCAAGAAAATAGAGGCGCTGCCCATCCTGGCTCCATTGCGGGCGATACGGCGCAAAAAGGCCGGAAAAGCTGCCCACAACGGGAAAGGTTTCCTGATCGAAATCCGGCGACAACACCAACACCCGATCCCCTTCATTGCTGTGACGCGTCACCAGTTGGAGACGAGGGAGACGCCAGCCATCGATAAACTGATCCTGCGAAGCTACCGCCACCGCCGAACGCCCATCAGGCGACCAGGAGTAGCTGACAATCTCCAATGTTCCCTCGGTCAAACAACGCGCTTCAGCCGTCGCGGGATCAATCGCCCATAAATCAGTCACGAAAGAGTGGGAGCGATTCTCATTGCGATTGCATAAAATACCGATTTCTTTACTATCTGGCGTCCATGCTGGCTGGATGTGATCCATATCACCGGAGGTCAGGCGACGAATCGTTGCGGGATCGCAGGGGTCATTGGAATCAGGCGCGGGAGCAGGCATCACAAAGAGGTGGGCAAAGCGATCAAACAGGCCGCGCCCATCCAGCCGATAGCGAATGGTTGTCACGCTACGGAGGCGTATGCGCTCGTTCTCGTCATATTTCTTTTTCGCGGCTTCATCAAGCGGATTGCGCCCCGTCAGCACATCATCGTCGTCATGCGGAGCCGCGGCAGCCGTAAAAGCAATCCAGCGGCCATCTGGCGACCAGGCGGCATCGCTTACTCCGTGCAGCATCGAAGTTAGCTTACGCGCTTCCCCGCCATCGGTATCAATCAACCAGAGCTGGCTTTTCTCGCCTTCGCGGTCGGAGAGGAAGAGCAAGCGGCGATTATCGGGAGCCCATACCGGGTTGGTATCGTTTTTACCACTATTGGTCAAGCGTTTAGGTGCGCCGATGGCGCGGCCCTGTGCGTCAAGATGTAATAGCGAAATGGCACTACGAACTTCATTTTTCGTTTTGTCTTTGCTCTGCATTACGAAAGCAACACGCCTTCCATCGGGAGAAAGAGCGACATTGCCCATTACATTGAAGGACCAGAGGTCGTCATTGGTAAGTTTGCGGAGCGTTGTCACGAACAAATTCCTCTCTTCTTAATGCATTTCCATTTGACCTTTTAGAGTTTAACGCGCATACTACCCCTTAAGGGCCAATGGTCATGCTCAACTCGCTTGAGGGTACTGAAATTAACATTAGTGTGATCGCATCTGGAAAAACGCAAGAGCAGGTTATAACAGATTATATAACAGAACAACAATGGCGTCTCCACTGGAGGCATTTGTGGAGACGCCGACGTTTTCGGACACGATAAATCTGGCCCCTACGAAGGTATCGGGGTTAGCGGATCGAGCCTTCGTAAATGCCCATCACGGTCTCAAGGAACTTCAGGGCTTCGGGCTTCTTGCGCTGGAACGAGTTGCGCCCGATGATCGAGCCAAAGCCGCCACCGTCGCGAATGGCACGGGCATCGGCAAAGAACGCATCGTCGCTCGTGGTTGTGCCACCGGAGAAGATGACGATGCGTCGCCCATCGAAGGAGCTCTGAACAACATGATGAACGCGCTCGGCAGGAGTCGCGATAGGAATTTCGTACTTCTGATAGACCTTCTGCGCCTCCGCCAGCTCCACCTTCGCCGTCGGTAGCTTCACCTTGATAATATCCGCGCCCATCTGGGCAGCAATTTGCGCCGCATAGGCCACAACATCGACCGCCGTCTCGCCTTCTTTGCTCAGGCCGCTCCCACGCGGATAAGACCAGACAACCACAGCCAGGCCAGCCGTTTTGGCTTCCAGCGTCAACTCGCGCAACTGCTGATACATCTCCGTGCGCTCAGCCGATCCTGGATAAATCGTAAAACCCACTGCAACGCAGCCCAGACGCAAAGCATCTTCCACACCAGACGTGACGGCTGAAATAGGATCGCGCTCATCGTTCAACAGATCGTGGTTGTTACACTTCAAAATCAGCGGGATCTCACCCGCGAACTCAGCAGCTCCGGCCTCTAGGAAACCCAGCGGGGCAGCATACGCATTACAGCCCGCATCAATCGCCAACTGAAAATGATAGCGTGGGTCATAGCCTGCCGGGTTTGGCGCGAAACTGCGGGCGGGTCCATGCTCAAAGCCCTGATCCACGGGCAGAATCACCATTTTTCCAGTACCGGCCAGACGACCATGATTAAGCATACGAGCTAGATTAGTGCGAACCCCTGGATTCTCACTGGCGTACCAGCTCAAGATTTCTCGAATACGTTCGTTCATTTTTTGTCCCTCTTTCAAGTGGAGGCTCGCCACAGGCTATGTGGCAGGCTTAACTGTATTGTACCACGAAGCGATTTATCTCTATCATCCCACCTACAACACGCTAAAACTTGTTGAAAAGGAACAGGCAACCACCCAAACCCCATCCTTAACACCCGTGATAAAACCCGCCCCTAAGTGTAGCACATAGAGCGGGGCCTTGCTCTGCTGACAGTCACGAATGCGTCCCAAAGGGAACAAACATCATAACAGAGGCAAAATACCACGAAACAGTACCATTAGCAGGAAAAATGGTAAGCTCGTTTTTACTGAATCTATGTACATCAAAAGCACGACTATTGTTACATCAGATGCATTGACACGTTTTTATACAGAGGTGGGATGGAATCACATTTTTACAGCTATAAAAATTTGGAATACTATCAAGCATCCCTTAATCAAGGAGAAGAGCACTTTGAGTGATAGCAGTTTCGAAAATATCGCACAGGAAATCCTCCAGCAAAAACGCCTTATGGAAACGTTAGAGGCAGAAAATAAAGAGCTACGCCGCCAACTGGCTGATCTGCGTGAAGCACGAGGGATTTTCCTCGAAATTGATGGCAACCGTTTCGCCTTCTCCACAGGAGAAGTGCAGGCTACGCTCCAGGCCTCTCAGCCGATTTCAGACAGCAGCCCTATGAAAGCCTCGTCGCCATCACACACTTTGACTCCATCTGAGCCACATAAAACGCTGCATTCAACCAGGATGATCGCGGATGCCCCAACTACCACAATGGCAAAAATACAAATACCCAGGCAAGAGATCCAGGACGTGATTACGAACGAGGATGAAGACGAGAGAGCAAATCTCCCGCCATTAGTGGAACAGGCAATCCAGGAGGAACTCGCACCTGGGAAAGCTGCGCCAATAGGCGCGCGTGCCAGATCATTCAGAAGGGCGGAACTTACGACCGAAGAACAACAGGCAGCGCTGCGCCGTGAGCTAACAGGCAGCTTCCTCCTGGAATAATTGTGATGGGTATGCCTACAATCAAGGAGTGAGGGCATTTCCTCCCACCGCCTGAAGGCAGGTGGGCACCCATGCCCCGTTTTCTGTGGAAAAGCGCAAACTACATTGACGAATATTAGGCTTGTGAGAAAGGGAATCAGTCCCTAACCATCACAAGCCTATCGTATTCAGCAGCAAAGCAAGCAAAGACGAATAGCAGAAAGGAATAACAACAGTGTTATTCTAATCCTCCATAAAAAAGCTCCTGATGCGCTAAACGTGACCAACGGGTTCGGCCTGCATGGCGCGAGCTGGAACCGCTGGAACAGTTGCGGTGACGAACTGGAGCGCTGGTGTGCCATTGAGCAAACCGATGGCAAAGATGCTCGTTACCGTACCAGGCTGGAGCGTTGCTGGAACCGCAACCCTGGTGCCGCTCTGAGTTGCTGCAGCACTAAACGTAGGGGTGCCTGCTGGCATCGTCAGATAGTCACTGGCATCGGGATAGGCTAGCCCTGCGATGACCGTCTTTCCACCCGTTGTTAGATTGATTGGACCGGCATCAGGTGACAGATGATAGACGCGCATCTTCGCCATATTCCCCCCACCGACAAGCAGATTATTATCAACAAAGGTATTGAGCGAAAAGCCTGTTGCCGTTGTGCCAAGCGCAGCCAGGGTATAAGCTGTCTGCGGAGCAATCGTCACTGTGCGATCAATCATTGCCGCACCAGCACCTTTGCCAGCAGGAGCAATTTGAATACGGTGCGCGCCTGCCGGAACCGGGGCATAAGCGGTGACAGTGCCAAAAGCAATGCTAGCAGGCAGTTTCATACCATCTACAAAAACATCCACATTGCCTGCGGAGGGAGCGGCATGAATAATTCGTGCGAAACCAAAGGACGGCGGGGCCGCGCTAGCCGCGCTGGAAGAGAATATTACAAAACACGCCAAAAGAGCCAGCACACCCAATAGCGATAAACCACGCAACACAACTTTTCCCCCAAAGCATTTCAAATTCATTCATTTTCTCCTGGCTATATGCAAAACCATTTTCATATTGCTCCCCGCTCACCACCATTCATAGAGCGAGAAGTAGAGCTTTACAAACATATCCCTGGATCACTGACGCCTGTCCCTGATTACATTAGTACAGTTCTTTATCCTTTTCCTGGAAATAGCCCCAAAAAACTCATCAGTACGTCATGGGATCTCGGATGGGAAGGGAATAGTAGGGGCAAGGGGATGTGGTTGGGTGGACGAGGGGGCCTCGCGCTTGCCCTGCGGGAGATGGTGATTTC
>DASTZT010000090.1:0-4121 GCA_035764225.1 Ktedonobacteraceae bacterium | reverse complement strand
CGCATGATCCTGGCGCTGTTGGCTTTAGTGCTCTCGACGGGATCTGCTCTGGCCTTTCCTACGGTGATTGTGCAACTGCTCAATGCTGTGACGAAAAGCAGTGTTGCTGGCTCGCTCAATATGCTGGCAGCATTGCTGATTGGCCTCTTCCTCTTTCAGGCGGCGTTCAGTTTTGTGCAATCCTACCTGCTGGCGTATATCGGTGAGCGCATCGTCTACGATTTGCGTACCTCGCTCTATGCTCACCTGCAAAAACTTTCGCTCGACTTCTATGCGCTGCGGCGCGTCGGCGATCTCGTGTCGCGCCTCTCCAGCGACGTGACCCAGATGAAAACCATGCTCACGACCAACCTCACGTCGCTGCTCAGTCAGGTACTGACGCTGATTGGCTCGATCATCATCGTCTTCTCAATGAACGCTCGTTTTACCCTGTTCATCCTTGCGCTGATACCAATCATCATCTTGATTGCCGTCGTCTTTGGCCGATGGATTCAGAAAGGCAGCACACGCGTTCAGGACCAGTTGGCAGATTCGACCATTGTCGCTGAAGAAGGGCTACAGGGGATTCGCGTCGTCAAGAGCTTTGGACGCGAGACCTACGAGACGCGGCGCTACGAGAGCGCGATGGAGCAAACCTTTCGCGCCTCATTGCAGATGATCGTGTATAACTCCTTGTTCGCCTCCGTGATGCTCTTTATTGGCTTTAGCTCGGTGGCCGCGATTGTATGGTATGGCGGCAACGAGGTGTTGGCCGGGCGGTTGACCTTGCCGATGATTACTGGCTTCCTGATCTATGGCATTTCGATAGCGGGCAGTCTGGCTGGGTTAAGCGGACTGTATGGGCAGTTCAATATCGCGATTGGCGGCGTTCAGCGCGTGTTTGAAATCCTGGACACGAAGCCGACTGTACAGGATGCTCCCGATGCCATCGACCTGCCCGCCGTTCAGGGTGAGATCGAGTTCGAGCATGTTTGCTTTAGCTATGACGGCAAGGTGACTGTGCTGAAAGACATCTCGCTTAAGATTCGCGCTGGGGAAATCCTGGCCCTGGTTGGTCCCAGTGGCGCGGGCAAAAGCACGATTTTTAACCTGATCCCGCGCTTCTACAATCCGACTGCGGGAACGATTCGTCTTGATGGTCACGCATTGGACAAGGTGACACAGCATAGCCTGCGTGAGCAGATTGGGATTGTGCCCCAGGAGACGATCCTGTTCGGAGGAACGATTCGCGAGAATATTCTCTATGGGCGGCTAGATGCAACCGAAGAGGAGATGATTGAGGCCGCGCGTGCCGCTAACGCTCACGACTTCATTATGGAATTTCCGAACCAGTACGATACCCGCGTGGGTGAGCGCGGCATGAATTTGAGCGGCGGTCAGCGACAGCGGATCGCCATTGCGCGTGCTATTCTCAAAGATCCCGCCATTCTGTTGTTGGACGAAGCCACAAGTTCACTGGATAACGAGTCAGAAGGCCTGGTGCAAGAGGCGCTTGATCGGCTAATGCAGCATCGGACGACGGTGATTATTGCCCATCGCTTAAGTACAATTAAGGTCGCGCATCGTATTGCCGTACTGGAGAGTGGACATCTTGTTGAACTGGGCACGCACGACGAATTGATGGAACGCAATGAACTGTACGCTCGCCTCTACTCTATGCAGTTCCGCAATCCCGAAGAGGAGTTGACGCAGCTCCAGGGTCGTTAGGGAGGCTACGGCCTCCCTTGACTTTTGCTTGCTGACTGCCTATAATTAATTAACAATATAATTAATAATAAGAAGCGAGTAGACTATGGCGCGAACGCCCAAAATTGTGGAAGATCGGCGCGAGCAAATTATCGATGCGGCCATCAGCGTCTTTGCCAGGAAAGGCTTTAGCCGCACGATCAATCAAGATATCGCGCGTGAAGCTGGCATCACTCCTGGCTTGATCTATCATTACTTCGAGAATAAACAGGCCCTGCTACAGGCGATTATCGAGACCCGTTCGCCTCTGCGGCTGGTGCGCTCGCTTCCTCCAGAGACGCTGGAGATGCCTCCCGACCAATTCCTGCCGTTCTTGATCTCTCAGGCACTGGCGATTGTTGAAAGTGAACCCTATGTGAAGCTGATTCGCATCCTCTTGCCTGAGGCGTTGCACAATGCGGAGGTGACCGCGCCCATCCGTACCCAATTTCTGGACCAGATCATCGGCTTTTTCGACGGTTACTATACTCATCAAAAAGAGCTGGGCAACATTAGTCATGCTGACACAACCTTTCTTGCTCATCTGACGTTCAGTTGCCTGGTGGGTTTCGTCGCGCGGCGTCAAATTATGGGCGATACTACGGTGGCGCATTACACACATGAACAACTGGCAAGACTGATAACCAGGACTATTTTGCATGGCAGCGTGCCGCATTAAGCTTCTGAAGTTTTTTTTCGCTCAATTATTAATTAGCGCGTCAATCAATAAAATTTGTAGCAGAGCTGTCGGCAGCAGAAAGAAGGAACGGTATGAGTAGTCAACAGCAATCAGCTCTATCCCAGAATAGAGAGCAGGCTCAGTGGGTATACTTCTTTGAGGAGATAGATGTCTCTCAGCTCCCACTGGTGGGCGGAAAAGGGGCCAATCTGGGAGAACTTACACGGGCGAGCTTGCCTGTTCCTCCTGGGTTTTGTCTCACAACCGCAGCCTATATGCAGATAGCTGAAAGTGCTGACCTGACCTCGCTGCTGGCTGCACTGGCAAGCGAGGAGGGTCAGGCGCGTTTTGCCGAGATCGCAGCGGCTATTCGAGAGCGCATCTTGGACACTCCATTCCCGCAGGAACTCGCTGGCGCTGTACGGGCTGCGTACGCAACGCTTGGGAATGGTTCATCTCTGCCGGTAGCCGTGCGTTCTTCAGCCACAGCGGAAGACCTCCCCTTTGCCAGCTTCGCCGGACAGCAGGATACCTACCTGAATATTGTGGGTGAGGATGCTCTGCTGGATGCGATACGGCGCTGCTGGGCCTCGCTCTGGACCGAGCGTGCCGTGAGTTACCGCATGAGCAACCGCATCGATCCCCAAAGCGTCAGCCTTGCGGTTGTTATTCAGCGGATGATCGATGTGACGGTAGCGGGCGTGCTCTTTACCGCCAATCCCCTCACAGGACGACGGCGGCAGGCGGTAATCGATGCCAGCCCTGGCCTGGGGGAAGCGGTGGTCTCCGGTGCCGTCAATCCCGATCATTTTGTGGTTAATACGGTCAACGGAGAGATTATCGAGCGGCGGCCTGGGGATAAGCGCGTGATTATTGAGGCTGTGCCGGGTGGCGGGACGCGGCGCATTGAGCGCGATGGGCAGAGCGAGCGTGTCTGTCTGAGCGATGAGCAGGTACGGGCGCTGGCAGACTTAGGCGCAAAGGTTGAGGCCTACTATCACGCGCCGCAAGACACGGAATGGGCGATTGATACGAGCGGAAAACTCTGGCTAACCCAGGCGCGACCGATTACAACCCTTTACCCCCTTCCCGCTACGGCCCCGCAGTCGGATGAGGTATTGCGGGTCTATCTTTCAATCAATGTAGCGCAGGGGGTCTATCAGCCCTTTACGCCGATGGGGATCGCGGCCTTTCGTTTGTTTGTGTCGGGAGCTGCGAGCATGGCGGGCTTCGATCCAGGGCCAAAAGAGCGGGGGCCAAACTTCTTTGTCGAAGCGGGTATGCGTCTCTTCGTTGATCTGACAGCGGCGATACGCAACCCTATTGGGCGACGGATTCTCGGCTTCCTGCTCCACTTTGGCGAGGCTCGCTCGGCTGTCCTGGTTCAGGCGCTACAGTCCGATCCGCGCTTGCGAGTCAGAGCTGCGGGACGGTGGAGCTTTATACGTGGAGCTATTGGGGCATTCGCTCGCCTTCATATTCCTCAGAGCCTGTTGCTGGCGCTCTTCCGTCCGACAGCAGCTCGTCGCCGTGTGCTGGCGCTCCGCCAACAGCTACAGCAGCAACTCTCCGTCTCTGACAATGCCAGTTCGCTTGAACGGCTGGAACTGATTGAGAACTTTGGCCGTCATTACCTCTTTCGCGTCCTGGCGACCGTGGGGCCGATCATGGCGAGCGGCTTTCTCGCCTTTGGGCTGGCTGGTAAGCTGCTAGGAAA
>DASTZT010000089.1:0-3116 GCA_035764225.1 Ktedonobacteraceae bacterium | reverse complement strand
CCAGAGCAAAGTATCGACGAAGCCCTCGGTGGTCACGTCCTTGTGCAGATAAGGCAGCAGGATCGTCTTTTGTAGGGTAGGTAGAGATTGCTGCAACTCACGTACGACCGGGCGTCGATCAAACGCTTTGCCGTTATATTGATAGCCATCGATGGCAAAAAGAACTTTAGGCTCAATCTGTTTGAAACGGTCGATCACACTGCTGGTGCCAAAATCGGGCGAACAGCTCGACCAGATCGCGCCAATACTGGCGCAGGCCAGCAGAGCCATCGCGGTCTCTGGCAGGTTGGGCATATACGATACCACCCGGTCGCCGCGCTGCACTCCCAGAGAACGCAAGGTATGGGCAATCGAGCTAACCTTGCTCCGCAGCTCGTGCCAGGAGACTTCGCGTAAAGGTTCGCGCTCGGACTGGAAGATCAACGCGGGACGCTCGGTAGTGGCGTTCCTGAAAATATGCTCCGCGTAGTTGAGTTCTGCCCCTGAGAACCATTGCGCTCCAGGCATCTTACGCTCTACCAGGACGGTGTGATAAGGTTTGGAAGCTTGAATATGAAAAAATTCCCAGATCGAAGCCCAGAAATCCTCTATGTTCGTCACCGACCACTCCCACAGTTTGTCGGGACTCTGCAAGCCCAATCCTTTCGTGCTTTCTAGCCAGTCCATATAGCGGATCACGTTCGCTTGCTGCTTCATCGCCTCAGACGGTTGCCAGAGGAGCGTACCTTCCTGTACGGTAATCCCCATGCTTTGACCTCCCTTGTCGTATATCAATGCCGATAGCGTTTTTTTATTATATCAGTTTACCAACGGCAGAGCGGACCCAGACCATCGTAGGAACAACCGTCGTACCGACCAGCTTTAGCGCGTCCAATTTATTGCCTGTACCCCTCGCCCCACACAAAATGTTATCCAAAGCCGAAATCGCCAATGACGGAGTAAGGGCAAGCGCAAGGCCCCCGTCGCCCCGCCAGCCCCTCCCCTTGCCCCTACACCGCCTCATCCGTCCACCATCGCGATTCCCGTTCCATTCATGATTTTTGTGGAGGATGCGACATCGTGGGGGGAACCGGTAGGGGCAAGGGGAGGGGTTGGGATTGGGTGGGGGCCTTGCGCTTGCCCTGAGACGGTAAGGGGCAAACAGGAACGAGACCCACTGCGCATTATATTGTATAGCGCGAGTCAAGTCAGACACATCGACCAGATGGACGGTGTTTTTTTGGTGAACCTCCGGTATGCTGAGAAAAGATTTGTATGATATTGCATCTATTATACTTTCGCACACCTTTGATCTTCTGCCATATCTGGCATTGATTGGAGATTTTTTTACGATGAAAAGTAACCAGCAGCGTGTTGCCCGCAATATTGCCTTGCTCTACATCACCAATTTTCTCAGCAATTTCCGCTTGAACGCGCCCATCCTCATTCTCTATCTACAGCAGCAAACAGGCTCATTCACAGCCGCTATGTCGCTACTCTCATGCCTGATGATTGGCGCGTCACTCCTCGATATTCCGACCGGGGCACTGGCGGATCTTGTTGGCAGAAAAACCAGTATTGTGTTGGGCTGGTTTTTTGGCCTGCTCCATCTCTCATTAATGGCCACCGGTGGAAGCTACGCATTGTTGTTGCTGAGCATGCTGATGGCCTCGGCGGGGATGGCGCTGGGCAGTGGGGCAAATACAGCGATGCTCTATGATAGCCTTGTTGAGCTTCAGCGCGAAAGCGAGTATAAAAAGGTTAGCGGGCGCGTCAATGGCTTGTTGACGTTGGCTCTGGGAATCGCGGCTCTCTTTGGCAGCTCCCTGGCCACTATTTCCCTCTCTCTCCCCTTCTGGGTTCAGCTATTGCCGCAATGCCTGGGCCTGCTGCTCACCTTTTTCCTGGCAGAGCCAGCCTATCACAAGCCATTCCTGACAGACGACCTGAACTTGGCTAGTGGTCGTCTGCATAGCAAGTCATCTCGTTCCAGGATGATCGCTCATTCTTTCCAGGCAGCAAAAGTCATTTTGGAGAATAAGCAATTGCTGCTGCTCCTACTGCTGATGTCGCTCTCCTTCGCTGTGGGGGAAACGGTGGCCGTAATTATTCCGCAGTGGTATCAGAGCAATATGCCGCTTGTAGCGATTGGTTTTGCCTTTACGGGTGCCTACGTGGCTAGCGCCCTCGGCTCCTTCTGTGCCGCTAAAATCAGCGCTCGCTTTGGCGACCTTCCGATACTTTTTATCTCAATCCTCTGCTCTTTTGTAATAACAATGAGCGCGACCTTTCTCACCGGACCCATTGCCGTCGCGTTTGCTGTTTCAGTCACATTCTTCTATGGAGTACGATGGCCCATTCTTGATTTTTTGATCAATAGGCAGGTGGCATCTTCTCAACGAGCAACGATTGGCTCTTTCGGGGGAGTTCTTCAACGCTCCTCATACGCAATAATTGCGCTGGCAGCCGGGATTTTGACGGATAAGCTTGGCGTTGCGATGAGCATGCAATGCCTGATGCTTCTGCTTGGTACAGGTATCTTCCTGCTGCTCCTGCTCAAACCCACACGGGTCAAAGCTCTACCTTAGCACGCGTTAACTCACGGCCTGCCAGACCTGCACCGTTTTATCCCAGGATGCCGAGGCAACGTTCTTGCTGTCGGGCGACCACGACACAGAACGGATGGCATCGCTATGACCGGAATAGGTAAAGGTATTGTTGCCGCTGGCTACATCCCACACCTTGACCGTCCTGTCAGCTCCTGCGGAAACAATATGTTTGCCATTGGGCGACCACGCCACCGCATAGACAAAGTCGCGGTGCCCATGATAGGTGAAGGGATGATCTCCGTTGGTCGCATCCCACACCTGCACCGTAGTATCATCGCTGGCTGAGGCGATTTGTTTGCCGTCAGGCGACCACGCCACCGACCAGGGAGTTATATCGTACGGCTGATAGGTATAAAGGAGCGAACCACTGAGCGCCCCCCAGACCTGCACCGTCTTGTCGGCACTCGCTGAGGCGATATACGTGCTATCTGGCGACCAGGCTACGTCATGGATATAGCCGCTATGATTTGTATAGACGTAGAGGTTATCAGTAGTAGCAGCATCCCACACACGCACCGTCTTATCTCC
>DASTZT010000088.1:0-3957 GCA_035764225.1 Ktedonobacteraceae bacterium | reverse complement strand
TGCTGTGATTATCCAGATAGTCTGGTAAAGCTGGTATATTGACACAGCCTGTTAGCGGAGGCGATAGCGCCACCAGCCTATGGTGATAGGTGAGCCAACTGGCGATGAAAACCAGAAAGGTGAAACAGAAGAGCAATAGGGTGCGCCGTAGCAATAACATCTCATGCAATGGAAGCCTCACTTTAACGCATGCTATCGTGGTTGCTTAATAAGGTGTATCTCTATATATCTATCTCGGTCGTTGGGAAGCATTTTTGTAGGGGAAGCAGATTACGAAGGGGATAGTATCATAAAACTTGACAACAATACGCTCAATGTTTATACTGGAGAAGCAAAAAAAGTTCACAAACAACTGCGGTATAAAGATAGAGCACAGACCATGTAAGGAGAAGGTAACTGATGGAAGAATCTCGTGAGAGCCAGGAAGAACAGCCCGTGCCTAACGCAGAACAGGCGGCGGAACAGTCAGAAGTCCTGAGCGAGAATGGTGGTATCCAGCGCATTCTGGAGCTGGAAGCCCAGCTGGAGCAGGCGCGACGAGAGGCAGCAGATAACTGGACGAAGTATTTGCGCGAGCGAGCCGAGATGGAAAACTACCGCAAGCGTCAGGAGCGCGTAATCACGGATCGCGTTCAGCACCAGAAGAAGGCATTACTGCATAAATTGCTAGGCGTGATTGATGATGTAGAGCGAGGACTTGTCTACCTGGATACCCTTGACCGCCAGGGACTGCAACAGGCTCTGCGTATGGTTCACTGGAGAATGAACGAAGTGATGCGCAGCGAAGGTCTCAATCCCGTACCAACGGTCGGTGAAACGTTCAATCCTTATGTACATGAGGCGATTGAGGCGATTGAGAACAGCGACAAGCCCGAAGGAACCATTGTCGAAGAGGTGCGTAAGGGATATACGCTTGGTGAGGAGACGCTGCGTCCTGCCCAGGTGAAGGTCAGCATGGGAAGCAAGTAGCCACATAGCAAGAGGCATGAGTAGGCCTCGCTATTATTGCAAAAAGAGGGCTGGGACATGGATTATAAAGATTATTATAAAATCCTCGGCGTAACGCGAGCAGCAAGCGCGGAAGAGATCAAGAAGAGTTTTCGCAAACTGGCCCGCAAGTACCATCCTGATGTCAATCCTGGTGATAAGAAGGCGGAAGAGCGTTTCAAAGAGATCAACGAAGCGTATGAGGTGCTTTCTGATGCCGATAAGCGGCGTAAATATGATACCTTAGGCCCCAACTGGCAGGAACAGTTTGGTCCCTTTGCCGGAAACAGGCGGTCATACTCGTACAATGGTGGTCGGGGAACGCCCTTTGATTTTGATACCAATGGCACCGGCTTCTCCGATTTCTTCGAGGCCATTTTTGGGCGTACCAACCAGACAGGGGCGCGTGGTATGCGCGAGGATCTCCGCAAGCGAGTAGGGGAGAACATCGAACAGCCCGTAGAAGTGACCATGTTGGAGGCGTATGTTGGCGGCACACGCACCTTTAACATCCAGTCAACCGAAATCTGTCCTGGTTGCCAGGGAACGGGCGAAATCGGCGGCAGGCTCTGTCTCACCTGTAATGGTCAGGGCACAACGCCTCGCAACAAGCGGATTCAGGTCAAGATCCCCCCTGGAGTTGATAATGGCTCAAAGATTCGCGTCGCGGGCGAAGGTCAGCCTGGGCTTGGTGGAGGGCCACGAGGAGACCTTTTCCTGGTGATTAGCATCAAGCCTGATTCCACCTTTGAACGCAAGGGCGACGATCTCTACACGGATGTAGAGGTGGAGCTGGTAAAGGCCATGCTGGGCGGTGAGGTGCTGGTGCCCGTGCCTGACGGACGTAAATTGATTCTCACCATTCCTGCCGAAACACAGAACGACCGTACATTCCGCCTCGCTGGCAAGGGCATGCCGCGTCTGCGTGGCGAGGGCAACGGGAATCTCTATGCGCGTGTGAAAGTGGTGCTGCCAATGCATCTCTCTCAGGAGGAACGGGAACTCTTTGAGAAACTGGCTCGTTGCCGAGGCGTCGAGGCGCATTGATAACCGGGCGAAAGGAGCATATTCTCATGCCTGAGAAAAGTGATGGTGCGTGGTACATTATCAGTGTGGCGGCGCAAAAAGCGGAGGTACATGAGCAGACATTACGTCATTATGAACGCCTGGGATTGATATCACCCGCGCGCAAAGGAGATAGCCCTCACAGTCCCCGCCTCTATTCTGATCGCGATATTGAGCGCGTGGTGCAAATCCGCCGCTTAATGCGCGATCTCGGCGTGAACCTTGCGGGCGTCGAGGCCATCCTCCACATGCGAGACCGTATGGAGCAGATGCAAGACGACCTAGAGAGGGAAATGATGCAACTGCGCGATCAGCATGCCGCAGAGACGCGTCGCCTCAAAGAGATTATCGAGCGTCTGCAACGCGGCTCAAACGCCCCAGAAAACATCATCATCCCGACCGAAGGCCCGCACTCATCACCGTCGTAGGGGCCTTTCTGCTGCCAACCAGGGCAAGGCCCCGCATCCCCACCAGCCGGGCAAGAGCAAGGCCCCCGCGTCCGCACCCGCCCGTCCCCTTGCCCCTACCGACATGCCAACATCCCGACATCAGTCCGCCGCCGTTCGATTATTTTTTGTGGGAAATACAAGGTCGTGGGGGAACTGGTAGGGGCAAGGGGATGGGCCGGGATTGGGTGGGGGCCTTGCGCTTGCCCCATTGCCTTATTATTGTGGCGGGATCGCGGGCATCAGATGTTCCTCCATTTTGAGCGCGAGGATGCGGGTAACGGCCTCGTCGATGCGAGATTTCGGGAGTGTCCCATTCTCATAGGCCGCTTTCAGCGCCTGAATCATATCTTCCATCTGAGCGGTGCCGGTCGGGCCAAGCAGCATATCGTCGCCTGCTTGCAGCGCCATCACGCCCGCCTGCGCCATGCTAATTTGCTTCCCGTTGATTTCTACGCCCTTCATATAGAGCGCGTCGGTCAGCGCCACGCCATCATAACCAAATTGCTTGCGCAAAATGTCGGTCATAAAGGTATGCGAGAGTTCCGCAGGGTAAACAGGGTCGATGGCGGGCATCAGCACATCGGTCGGCATAATCATGCCCGGACGTTCCAGTTTGTCAGGCGTCTGAATAAAGTATTTAAAGGGAGCCAGTTCGACCGAGTAAAGCTGGTCTTTGGTGCGGTTAATCACCGGCAAGCCAACGTGCGCATCGATGACCGCATCGCCCAGACCGGGGAAATGCTTGATGCATGCAGTCACGCCATCGCTCTGCATAGCTTTCATATACGCACCCGCGTATTTAATCACCGAATCGGGGGTGTAACCAAAGGTGCGCGTGACCAGATCATAGCCTGGCACCAGTTGCACATCCACGTCGGGAGCCAGATCCTCATTGATGCCCAGCGAGAGCAGGTCATGCGCGGTATGGTGCCCTTCGCGGGTCGCCACATTGACATCACCAGTATTGTAGATATCGGTGGCGGACATGCGCGGCGGGTAGATATTCAACAAGCGATGCACATAGGGACCGCCCTCTTCATCTGTCGAAACGAAAAGAGGAAAATCGGCCCGCTGCTGCATCTGCGCGATATCATGGCGAGTCTGTGGGGCCGTCAACATCTGGAACTCGTACATAATCACGCCGCCTGCGTGCAGCTGATGGATCATCGTATCTAGATCGGCTGAGTAAGAGGTGTCGCTATACTCGACCATAATCACCTGCCCCAGTTCCTCATCAAGGCTCATACGAGCGGTATAGAGGCTGGCGAGCTGCTTATATTGCATATGGGCGGTTAGATGTCTGAGCGAATCGATCTGGATGGCGCTGAGCGGTGGCTGCACAAATGTACCAGCCGGAGCAGTATTTGGGGTTGTAGGAGCAGGTTGATTTAACAATCGTTGACCGATAAAGCCTCCCAGCGTCACCAGAATAGCTAGCAAGATGAGCGCGATTTCC
>DASTZT010000087.1:0-2841 GCA_035764225.1 Ktedonobacteraceae bacterium | reverse complement strand
CCGAACCTATTGGCGTACTTATTGCCGATATGTGTGGACATGACGCAGAACATTTTGCTTTCATCGAACAGCATTTCATGACCAGCCAGCAATAAATAGCCACAGGGTATCCTTCGAGATGCCCTGTGAGACAACTTTTCCCCAACCCATTGCTACAGGCGAGGATCAACTGGCTCGCTTTCGAGGGCCAGCACGCTGAAGACACATTCATGCACGCGGCGCAACGGCTCGGCATGGACAAAGCGCTCTAGCGCCTCAACGCCTAAAAAGAATTCGCGCATTGCCAACGAGCGTTTGGCCCGCAATCCACGCATGCGCAATCGCTCCAGGTTTGCAGGCACCGTATATTCTGGCCCATAGATGATGCGCAGGTACTCTGTTCCGCGACACTTTACCGCTGGTTGCACAATGCCATGCGGCCCTCTGGCGACAAAATCCAACGGCTTGACGACCATGCCCTCGCCGCCTCGCTCCGTCAAATGCTCCCACCACTGTATCCCCTGCACGCGACTCTCCGCGTTGGTGACATCGATTACAAGATATGGCGTGGCAAGCAGAAGCTGCTCATCGGCGCGACAAATTTCGGCCAGGGTTTCCATATGCCAGATATGATCTTTGCCAATGTGCGTCTCCCCCTGCGTCGCCAGGAGATGAAATGGAGCCAGTTTGAGGTCGTTAATGGAGTGAACAGGCCAGCAATAGCGGCGATAGGCATCGACATAGCGACGAGCCAGCCCCTGATGTTGACGATAGACATCCAGCAACTCACCTGTATCAATACCGCGTGTACACGTCTGCTCCAACAGTGCGACGGCCTGCTTCAACGACACACCAGAGGCCGCGCCCACCGCCGCGTACTGACGCAAGAGCAAAGCCTGAGCCTTCACCGACCAGGGCATCAGCTCGCAATCCAGGCAGACCCAATCGGTCTGGAACTTCTCCCAAAAGCCGCTCGTTTGCAGCGCCAGCTGCACTCGTCCTAACAGTTCCGCCTCCAACGCGCTATCATCGAAGAAACGACGCCCGGTACGCGTGAAACAAATGCCGATCCCTTCTCCGACGACGCCAAAGCGCCTGCGAGCCGCATCCTCATCGCGGCAGACAATCACGACTGACCGCGAACCCATATGCTTCTCCTCGCAGATCACCTTTGCAATCTCTTCTTGCTGGTAGTAAGCAAATGCTTCGGCAGGATGCTCCAGCAACCCAGGCTCCTTGCTGGTCTCGCAAGGCGACATGGTGGGAGGCAGATAGATTAACCATTTGGGATTGGCGGCAAAACGGCTCATCACCTCTAAGGCCGCAATGGCATTTTCCTCGCGAATAATAATATTGTGATACAGGCTGGTTGAGATGATCCGCTTACCGGATACATCCTCCAGATTGAGGATCTCATCATGGCGTTGTTGTTCCGTCAGGACGACGGCTTGCTCATCCTTCGGCAAAAGTGGCCTGGCGGGTTCACAGTAGAGCGAGGCAGCCGGAATCGAAACCAGCTCTTTTTCAGGGTAGCGCAATGCCGTGAGCTTCCCTCCAAAAACACAGCCCGTATCGATATTGATCGTCCCATTGAGCCATTCAGGTTCGGGTATAGTGGTATGCCCATAGACCACCATCGCCTTGCCACGATACTCGGAGGCCCAGTTATAGCGTACAGGCAAGCCAAATTCGTCGGTCTCGCCAGTTGTTTCGCCATAGAGGGCAAACTCGCGCACCACGCGCGAGCCACGCCCCTGTAGCTCTTCCTTCATGCCCGCATGAGCGACCACAAGCTTCCCATCATCCAGCACGTAATGACTAACAAGCCCATCCAGAAATTTGATCACTCGCTCCTTAAACGCAGGTGGCTCATGTTCGAGTTGCTCCAGCGTTTCCACGATACCGTGCGCCATGCGTACATCGCGCCCTCTGAGTTTACGCAGCAATTTTACGTCATGATTGCCAGGTACGCAGAAAGCAGCACCGGAGGCGACCATATCCATCGCCAGACGCAAGACGGAAGGCGATGCTGGCCCACGATCTACCAGATCGCCCAGAAAAACCACCTTGCGCCCGGCTGGATGATGGACCTGGAAGGTCTGGCCTGTGTCCTCGCTGGTCGATATCTCGTAGCCAAGTTGCATCAACAACGCATGCAATTCGTCAAAGCAACCGTGAATATCGCCGATAATATCGAAGGGGCCGTGCTCTTGCTTCAGGTTGCACCAGAGCCGCTCATATTCGATACTCACCGCGTCAACTTGCTCAGGCGAGGTCAGCACGTAGCAATGATGGAAGCCCTCTTCTCTCAAACCACGCAGAGAACGGCGAAGCTGCATCTGCTGCCGCCGAATCACATGTGGCCCAAAGTCACGGTCTGGCCGCAGCTGATTGCGCTCCAAACAGAGCTTTTCCGGCAGATGAAACACAATCGCCACAGCCAACGCATGATAGCGGCGCGCCAGTTCCAGCAACGGCTTACGATCTTCTGCCTGTACGCTTGTGGCATCAACCACCGTCAATTTTCCTGCTGCCAGCCGCTTAGCCGCGACAAAGTGGAGCACTTCGAAGGCCGCTTGCGTTGCTTTCTGATCGTTTTCATCGTCGGAAACAAGGCCACGACAAAAATCTGAGGAGAGCACTTCGGTAGCCTTAAAATGTTGACGCGCAAAGGTAGACTTGCCCGAACCAGATGAACCCACCAGCACAACAAGCGATAATTCTGGGATAGTGATCTTCATAAATTTGTTTCGCACCTTTATATCATTACACTATATTGCGGGTAAAAACTGCCATTTGCGATGGCGCACCTACATGCTCATCTTCTGGCCCAACGGGAGCAGTCTGAGCTACATAGCCGAA
>DASTZT010000086.1:0-5016 GCA_035764225.1 Ktedonobacteraceae bacterium | reverse complement strand
TGGTTGGGCTTAAGACGACGCGGGGACGTACGCCACAGGGACCGGATTCCGACGAACGCCTCTCCGGTCTTGGCGTCGAGTTTGCGTTGACGCGCACGGTACGAGATGCGGCGGCTTTGCTTGATGCTGTGAACGGTCCAGGGGTGGGGGATAAATATTTTGCTCCTCCGCCTGAGCGTCCTTATGCTCAAGAAGTTGGAACGCCGCCAGGACGATTGCGCATAGCGATGATGACGCAAGCCTGGTCTGGCGTGCCCGTTGACCAGGAGTATGCAGACACCGTCTCGACGGTCTGTCGCCAACTGGCTACGCTGGGTCATGAGGTAGAGCAAGCCTGCCCATCGGTGGATTGGGATGCCTTTGTCGATGCCAATCTGCCGATCTGGACGGCGGGAGTCGCTGATAGTGCTCTGGGCCTTGCTCAGGCTCGCGGGGTTGATCTCGGCCCGGATGTGTTGGAGGCAGTGACGCTTGCCAGCGTGGAATACGGACGCCGACTTACAGCGGTGGATCTGCTACGGGCGCTACGGCTCTGCAATACCATCACTAGAGGCGTGGGCGCGTTCTTCCAGTCGTATGATGTGCTGGTGACTCCGACCGTTGCTACCCCACCTCCGCCGCTGGGATTGCTCAATCAGAACGATCCCAACCTTGATCCCAGAGGCTGGCTCAACAAGCTGTTCGCGCTGATCCCCTTTACGCCGCTCTTCAACGTCACGGGGCAGCCAGCCATCAGCTTGCCTCTGGGACAATCACGCGATGGATTGCCCATCGGCGTGCAGTTGGTGGCGCGTTACGGCGACGAAGCTATCCTCTTGCGTCTGGCGGCCCAGCTTGAAGAGGCGATGCCCTGGGCTTCTCGTCGTCCCGCAATCTAACTGGGAAACGAGAGGGGGCCGCAAACGTAAAAAAAGACAGCTACGGATGAGCGGGAGTTTTACTGCCAGGACGCTGTAATAGCTGTGTTATGGCGTGCCTGGCTTCTTCCGTCTTTGGATGCTCAGGGCCATAGACCTGTTGGCGAATGACCAGTGTCTGTTGATAGTACAAAAGCGCCTGCGTTGTTTGCTGTTGCAGGTGATGGAAGCGTGCCAGATCATAGAGGGTGTCCGCAATCACTGGATGTTGTGGGTTCAGGTGCTGCTGACGAATCGTGAGAGCACGCTGGTAGAGCTGATTAGCTCGCTCATACTCGCCCTGGTCGCGGGAGAGATTGGCCAAGCCATTCCATACATATGCTGTATCCGGGTGTTCAGAGCCTAATGCATGTTCCCAAATCGGCAGTGCCTGTTGGTAGTACTCCTCGGCCTGCGCATATTTCCCTTGCTCATAACAAAGTATCCCCAGATTGTACAAGATGGTTGCACTTTCAGGGTGTTCGGAGCCAGCTGTATGTTCCCAAATCAGCAGTGCCCGTTGATAGTACTCCTCGGCCTGTGCATATTTCCTCTGCTCCTGATAGAGGGCCCCCAGGTTGTTGAGAGACGTAGCAAGGCGGGGATGTTCAGAAAAAACTTGTTCCCAGATGCGCAAAGTTTGTTGATAGTAAGCTTCGGCTTGCTCATAGTTCCCCTGATCGTAGTGGAGGACGCCTAGAGTCGTCAAGGGGAACGTAACCTGTGGGTGCTCGAAACCCAATGCCTGTTCCCAGATGTGCAAAGCTTGTTTGAGCAAAGGTTCGGCCTGCTCATACTTCCCCTGCCGCCAATAGAGGGTGCCCAGGTTGAGAAGAGAAGAAGCAATATCGGGGTGCTCAGGGGCTACGACCTGTTCCCGAATGCGTAAGGCACGCTGATAACAATCTTCGGCTTGCTCATATTTTCCGCGCCGATAATAGCAGTAGCCCAACGTATTCAGGGATGTAGCAACGAGAGGGTGTTGGGCAGCCAGCTCCCGCTGACGAACGCGTAAGACACGCTCAAAGAGGGTTTCTGCTTCGCTATACTTGCCCTGCTCTTGATAGAGATTAGCCAACCCGTATAATGCTTCTGCTACCTGCAGATGCTCGGTTCCCAGTACATGCTCTCCCACCTGCACGGCTCGCCCAAAAAGTAGTTCGGCCTCAGCATAGCGCACGCGTTTGGAGAGATAGGCAGCGACATGCGTCATCAAAGGGATGCGCAGGGCTTCGTCTTCATGCCATCGGTCGGCCAGAAGCAGGCAAGTCTGTGCATGGGTGATGAGCTGTTCGCCAATCGCCAGGTAGTTCGCCTGTGTTCCTTCATCAGCAGGGAAAAGTTGTCCCATCGCGTCAATGATCCTGCGCTCCCAGCTATGCTGCTCAGACTTCGTGAGCCGTGCTTTGAGCACTGCCTGCACTAACCGATGGACGGTGATTGTATGTGTAGAAGCGCTACGCTGAAGCAAGGAATAGGAGAGAAGCACTTTGATGGCTTCAGAAAATGCCAGTGGATCAGTCGTCATCGCTTCAAGCGTCGAACCAAGCCAGGGTGCGCCCTTCAGAAAGAACATTTCGGGGATCGCTTCAGAGGCTAGAAAAGCGCAGGCCGTCAGCAGTTCGGCAGCTAGCGGATTACGCTGCTCTACCTGTTTGAAAGCCAACAGGAACGTTCGGTTGACGGAGAGAGGATGATCGCTTGATGGCTCGTGCTCATCGAGGAGACGATGCTGTACTTCCTGAAAAAGATGTAGATAGTCCATCAGGCTGCATCGGGTTGCGTTGATATAGGCTCCCGCCTGTTCAAGTGCCAGGGGCAGGCCGCCCATCTCGGTGATGATCGTATAAGCTGCGGCATATTCTTGCTGATCGCTTTCAATGGACGCTTTATGGTTGGTGCGGGCTAAGAGAAAGTCAACTCCCTCCTGTATATTCATCGGCGGTAGGTCTACCTGCTGTGCCAGGGTACCTAAGGTTTGAAGACGGGTCGTGAGCAGAAGTGCTCCCAGATCACTGGTAGGCAAGAAAGGCTTGACGAGGGAAAGCTCTTCCACGTTATCAAAGATGAGCAACCATCCTTCGTGTCGGTTGAGCCAGCGCAGGACCGCCGCCACGATCCTGCTTTGGTCCTCTTCGGCTCCCTCAGGCAGCGCGAGCAATGTCGCAAGTTTGACAAAGCTTGAGGTCAATGACGTGTGTGTCTCCGCCTCAATCCAAAAGACCGCTTGATACTCGCTACGATGCCGATAGGAATATTCAATCGCCAGTTGCGTTTTCCCGATCCCGCCCAGGCCATGTAAGGAGTAGGACCGGGTGGCCATTGTTGGCTTGCTCGTCAGTATAGCATGAAGTTGCTTGAGGACGAGGCCACGACCGGTAAAGAAGGGATTGCGTGGAAAGGGAATACTCCAAAAAGCAGTGTCCTCTGGAGCTTCGTTTGGGACGAGTCCCAGCTCCTCTGCGCTTTTGCCGAAGAGTACACAGAGCTTGGTGCGGAAATAGCTACTGGGCTGCTGATATCCCCGTTCCCAGCGCTTGACCGTCACTACGGTAGTTCCCAACTGCTCTGCCAGATCACGCTGACGCCAGTTCCGCTCAATGCGTTCCTGTCGCAAACGATTATTCACGGAAATATCGTTAGATCTCTGCATAGAGATGTCTTTCTACTTTCTCCTCATCAGGATTCATTGCCGGTTCCTCAATATGATTGTAGCATATTCTCAGCCATAAAACGCGTGTATCCTTATTGATGTCAGGTCACTGTTCTATCGTGTGATACAAGAGATGAATGATATCGAAGGAATATTGTACACTAATTCTTATTCAGTGCTGTTGGTCATTAAAGCAAGCTTTTTGGCAAAGAAAGGATATATTCTATGTGTGGTATCGCTGGTTGGATCGATTGGGATGAAGATCTGTCTCATCAACGTCCAATGATTGAGCGTATGGCTCGAACGATGTGCTACCGAGGACCGGATGCTCAAGGAAGCTGGGTCTCGCCTCGCGCTGCGCTGGCGCACCATCGCCTCTTTGTCATCGATCCGCACGGTGGCAAGCAGCCCATGATCTATCAGGAGCAGGAATACACCTATGCGCTCACATACAACGGCGAAATCTATAACTTCCGCGAACTGCGCAGTGAGCTAGAGACGCGTGGACATGCCTTTCATACCCACTCTGATACCGAAGTCCTCTTGCATGCCTATCTGGAGTGGGGCCAGGAGTGTGTCCGTCGCTTCAATGGCATCTTCGCCTTTGGCCTCTGGGACGAGCGGAAACAACAACTATTACTGGCTCGCGATCATCTGGGCGTCAAGCCGCTTTTCTATGCTCAACGAGGCAGCGCTCTCTTGTTTGGCTCTGAATTGAAGGTGCTGCTAGCTCATCCGAGTGTTAAGCCGGAGATCGACGCGCAAGGTATGGCGGAGGTCTTCGGCTTCAGGCGTTCTGCTGGCTCAGGCGTCTATCGGGATGTCCATGAATTGCGCCCCGGTCATCTTGCCATCTATACGCGCGAGCGCCTGCAAGTCAGCCGCTATTGGGAGCTGCGCAGTGCTCCTCACCCTGATGATCTGGAGACCACCACCGAAAAGCTGCGTGCATTGCTCGAAGATATTGTCAAGCGCCAGTTAATCGCCGATGTTCCCATCTCCACGATGTTATCAGGCGGTCTGGATTCAAGCTCCCTGACGGCGCTGGCCGCCCGCGAATTCCAGCGCGAGGGCAAAACCCTCAACACCTATTCGATTGATTATGTTGAAAGCTCTCAGCATTTTCAGGAGAATGTGATGCATCTTAGCCTGGATGCCCCCTGGGTCCAGCGCGTTGCCGAACATATTCATAGCCAGCACCACACCATTACTGTGGATACCCCCGAACTGATTGAGAACATGCTGATACCGATGCGGGCGCATGACCTGCCAGCAGGCGGACAGATAGAAACCTCGCTCTATCTGCTCTGCAAAGCTATGAAGCAAGACTCAACGGTAGCGCTTTCTGGCGAATCAGCCGACGAAGTTTTTGGCGGCTATCCCTGGTTCCACAATGAAGAAGCTATCAATGCTCCCACCTTTCCCTGGTTCGCCATGATGGGCCGCATGGCTGGCAGAAGAGAGAAT
>DASTZT010000085.1:0-10051 GCA_035764225.1 Ktedonobacteraceae bacterium | reverse complement strand
TCGCTTCCGCAATCAGGTGCGTTGGGGCGTCTCGTACAATCTCCCAGCTTGGAAATGCGGTGATTAGTTGGCGGTACGCTCGTTCTGAATTGATGTCAGAGGTGTGTTGCGAGAGGACCGTGCCGATCAATCCTCCAAGCGGATCGTAGTCGGGTTCGTTCTGCGGCGTCCCGTAAGCGGCAACGAGTGCTTCATAGACGCGTATTAAATGGAGCGTTGGGCGTATTGATGTGGTCATTGCTCTTTCCTGATCGAATAATTTCTGGTGTAGCGTATTCTACTCCTGTGATCGGGTGTTCGCAAGTGAATCCGGAGCTGTATCAGGGTCTTTCAGTTTTGCCTTTGTATCGTCTTCGGGAGAACGATGAGGAGGGTCGTGCTCTTCGTGCCAACCCTCCTTGACGAGCGACTGAGCGAAGCTAGCCTTCCTGACAGCCGACTTGAGCGAGAGCGAGCCTTCCTCCACATAATAAGCGAGCGCGTGCGTTTTGCGCGACAGCGCTTCGGACAGGACGACGTTATTGACTTTCTCGCGGTGCAGTGCTTCTGGCTCTCCCACGAGAGGCCCTCTGTTTCAGAGAACGGCACCGAGGAGTCCAGCAGTTCTCGTGCTAGATCACCGGAACGAATGCTCCAGCTTCCCCATCAGGACCGTCATGCTTCAATTTCCGCCAGGCTCGTTCCTCGACCCGGCGAACGCGTTCGGCAGTGATCTGTAACAGGTGGCCGACCTCTTCGATGGGACGCTCCTGCTCATCCAGCAGGCCATAGCGCAGCGTCATGACTTGTCTTTCGCGCACGTTGAGGCGTTCGACGGCTCGGCGTAGTTCCTGCTGTGTCCATTCATGCTCGGTATCCATGCTGTTCCTCTCTCTTGTGGATGGAGAATCGAAACCCCTGTGGTCTTTTCCCTCAGAATGCCCCAAGAGGTTTGCCTCGATTCATGGTGCTCTTTATTCTACACCCATTCCTGGGTGGATGGCAGGTCTATCACTCATGTGCTCCCCAACAGATCACCTTGCATTCTTGAAGTGATCTCATTGCGCATGTCGTGGGTATTGCAGTATGAGCGATGTTTTTGTCTGATCTGGCTTATACGCGCTCAGAATGGCTCGTGTTATATAATTTTTGTATGCTGCTATGGAGGCGTCAATTTTGTTGGTCTGGTTCAAATAAGGAGAAGATTATGCACGAGGAACACGAACAGGATGCTGAGCGAGTTGAACAATATCTTCGCCGGATGCAGGGGATTCTGCCGCTAACTCAGGAGGAAGAGGCGCAGCTTGTGCAGTCTATGGATCTGAGGAAGGATGAGCAGGCAAAAGCCGTTCCCGATGCCCGTATCATCGAGGAAAGCGAGCAGGCGAAAAGCCGTTTGATAGAAGGGCATCTCCCAGCCGTTGTCAAAATCGCAAGAGGCTATCAGGAAAGAGAGGTGGATGGCGGTGTAGAGCTTATGGACTTGATCGAAGCTGGGAATGCAGGGCTTCATCAGGCAACGGAGAAATTTGTTCTGGCGAGGGGGTATCGTTTTAGCACATATGCCATCTGGTGGATTCGTCAGGCGATAACACGCAGAATAACCAATTAATGGTCAATTGCTCAGTTTATATTCGACACTGAACCCCGACAAGTGCTAGAATGCTTATGGTGTCCCGCGTGGATACCCGATGTTTACTATTATTAACGGAAAGAGTTACTGTGTACCTGGATAAACCACTACAAGCCTATCTTGATGACTTGGCGTCATCAAAATCAACTCCTGGCGGCGGGTCGGCATCTGCCCTCAGTGGTGCGATGGGAGCAGCCTTAGCCTCTATGGTGGCGCGGCTCACCTTGAGCAAGGCCGATTATGCGCCGGTTCATCAGGAGATAGAAGCGATTTTGCAAGAAACTGAGCAGCTGCGAACACGTTTTCAGCAGTTGATACAGGAAGATATAGAAGCGTACGGGCGGCTTTCTGCCTGCTTCAAAATGTCGCGAGGAAGCGAGGAGGAGAAGGCAGCGCGGACAAAAGCGATTCAGGAGCAATTGCATGAGGCCGCTCTTGTACCACTGGAAATGGTGGAGTGCGCAGCCGCGTTGGTAAAGTATTGCCAGCGTATCGCGGAAATTGGCAATGTCAACGTACTCAGCGATATTGCGACCGGGGCGGCGCTGGCTGCGAGCGCGGGAACGGGTGCTTCCTGGATGGTGCGCACAAATTTACGTTTAATCAAAGATCTAGCACTGGTTAGCGTGCTGAGCGACCGTTTGAGCGGGGCGCTGGATAGCATTGCATCAGACTGCCAGCAGGTGGTTAGTAAAGTAGGAGAGCGAGCGTGACAGCGACTATTTTGGATGGACGTGCGATGGGAGCAAAGATTCGGACGGAACTGCGTGAGGATGTTCGTCGCTATCTTCAGGAGCGGGGTCAGGCTCCCGGCCTGGTAATCGTGCTGGTGGGCGGTGATACTGCCTCTAGCGTGTATAGCAAGGCTATTTTGCGGATTGCTAACGATATCGGAGTACAGGCGCGTTTAGAGCAATTGCCTGCCGTTATCTCCCCAGACGAGTTGCGCTCAACCCTGATCCAGTTAAATCATGATGCGTCCACTCAGGGGATTATTGTACAAATGCCCTTGCCTGCGCATCTTTCGCAGAAGATGGTGATCGAGACCATCGCGCCACAAAAAGATATCGATGGCATCAGTTCGTTAAGCGCGGGCAATCTTTTTCTCGGCTTGCCCAGTTTCTTGCCCTCGACTGCTGCGGCAGTGATGGAGATTCTGGAGCGTACCAACACGCCGCTTGCGGGAAAACGCGCGATTGTGCTGGGACGTAGCAACGTAGTTGGCAAGCCGCTCTCGATGATGCTCTTGCAGAAAAATGCTACTGTGACGGTCTGCCATTCGCGCACGCCCGATCTGGCGACGTTCACGCGTCAGGCCGATATTTTGATCGCGGCAGTTGGTCGCCCCAACATGGTGACGGCAGAGATGGTGCGCCCCGGTGCCATAGTCATCGATGTCGGCATCAACCCGTTACCGGAGGGAGGCATCGTTGGTGATGTCGATTTTGAGTCGGTGCGCGTAGTAGCTGGTGCGCTCACCCCAACCCCCGGAGGCGTCGGTCCGCTCACTAATGTCGTGCTGCTAAAACAGTGCGTTCAGGCTGCCTGGCTGCAAGCTGGAGGGCGTCCGCAAAACGCGAAGGAAGCGTCGAGTTTAACATCGGAGCGGTAGGTTTGGCGAGCCGCCAGAGGGCAAGCGCGAGGCTCCCACCCGATCCCCGCGCCTCCCCTTGCCCCTACCGGCCTCTGACCACCATTGTCTATCCCGTTCCATTATTGGATTCTTTGTAGGCAATGCGATATTGTGGGGGGAACTGGTAGGGGCAAGGGGAGGGGTGAGGAAGGGAAGGGGCCTCGCGCTTGCCCTGGTGGGGTGCTTGCGCTTGCTCACGCTTGCATTCTCCTCTCTTCTCTGCTATAATTACTAGCAAGCAAACAGTATTGCTTGCCCCTAACATTGCTCCTCTTGTTGAATTTCCTCTTTGCGAAAGGTTACCGCTCATGGTTCGCTCCCTCGATTCCGCGCTGGTGAATGCCCTCAATAGTGTCACACGGCGTCCAGCTCTCTCCCTGACCGTTGAGGATCATGTGATCCATTATGGTCTCTATCAATCGCCCGGAACCGCTGATGCGTGGAATGATGCCTGTATTGCCAGCGATAATAGTATTATTCGGGTTCAGGTCACGCGTGGCGGCTCAGGTTTTGTCTCGAATTTTCAGGTCCAGCGTATTACCGATCCTACTCAGGCAGCTCAATGGGCCACCTGGACAACGTTATCGGGATCGGCAGGATTGATGTTTCAGGATGGCGGTTGTGCTGTCTCTAATTCTGGGGGCACCCTCTTCGCCTTTGCTCAACGTGGCACAGGCGGGAACAATCTCTGGGTCTGGGCCTCAGCCAATAATGGCGTGGCATGGACCGGCCCTGTGAGCGTGCTTTCCCCTCCAGGAGGCGCGTTGTTGAAAGGGATCGGGAGTGGTGGCAATAATGATGTGTTTTTCCTCTACGATGTCAGCGGCGGCGAGGCGATGGGCTGCTCGTTTTATTCCGCAGGGAGCTGGTCGGCGCTCAATACCTGGACGTTGCCAACAATTGCTTTTGGCGCAGGTCTCGCCGTTGCCTGGACCGGAACGCTCTACACACTGATCTATTCGGATGGGTACAGCCTGACTTCCTGCACGTTCAATCCATCCGGCAGCGTCTGGAGCAGCGGGACTGTCATCGTGCCTGCCACCGGTACAGCCATCGGACGGGTTGCGCCGCGTCTCTCATTTGCGGATGGCCTCTATACGCTGACATGCATCGAGCTGGATTCCGGCTTGCTGACCGGCTCGGTGTATAGCTATCCTCGTCTCAGGCAATCGGCTGATCTTATTCACTGGTCGAATGGGTTGATTGCCCATGATCTCAGTTGTAGCTATGGCGCTGTAGCCTTCAAGCTCGCTACGCCCAATACTGGCAATGCTGGCTCGCGCTATTACCTGGCCTCGCTTGCCACCGTCAATAGTGCGCTCGCTTTTCAGAATACCAATGCCACTCAGTTTCTCGACGTGTCGGCGGCGATAGTATCGTATCGACGCAGCGAAGAGCCAGGCAAGGCGGCTCGGCTAGAAGTGCTGCTCGATAACGCGCAAGGAGTTTATAATGCCCTGGTGACTTCGGCAGGAAGCTATCAGCCGATTGGTTTAAACGCTTCGCTGGTGCTGAGCGAAGGCTATAAAACGGGGACGCCGCCAACGTCCAATGATGTGGTGAAGGTCGGCGTCTATCACATTACGCAGATCCGTTTTGTGCGTTCTCCCCAGGAGAATCAGCTCTTATTGATCGGCCAGGATCTTTCGCGTAACCTGGATCTAATAGTGCGTTACCAGAATACCTATACCAATCAGACGCTGGCATATCTGGTGACTGAAGTGTGTACTCGCGCCGGGCTGTTTGCTGTTAGCTTGCCGACGACTTCGCAGATGAGTCAGATAGTTGTGGCCTTTGTGGTGCAGGCGGGGCAATCGTACCGCCATGCGCTTGATGAGCTTTGTACCACTTATGGATTACTCTACTTCCTGGATCAAAATGAGGTGATGCAATTTCGTGAACTGTCCGCCAGCGATCCTGCGGTCTGGAGCTATCAGCCAGAGATCGAGACGGTCAGCTTCGGCAACAATGAGCAACGGGCCAATCATATTATTGTCAGTGGAAAGCCGCCACTTAGCAGCCAGCCTACTGCTTTAACCACTGCGGAGGCATATGACGATGCGCATATACATCTGGTGGGGCTAGAACGTCTCCTGCATCATGTTGATCCTAAACTGACCACAACGGCCCAGTGCAGCCAAAAAGCGGCTTTCCTACTAGCTCAGGAGGTGCGTACGCAGATGATTCATACCGTCACAATCCCGCTCAATCCTGCCTTGCAAGTGCTTGATGGCATCACCTTAATCGATAGCGCGGCTCCGCAAGGGAGCGGGCAAAGCGCAATCTGTCGTATCATGCATGTCCAGGCCCATTACGATGCTCCGCATGCCGTAAATGAGCTACAGCTTACCCTTGAAGGGATGTGAGCTTATGCTTTGCCTGCCCTGCGCCGACGAGCTACCGCCGCTTTTTGACGGCGCTCGCGTCGCTTGCGCACATGCTCTGCGTGCTCTTCTGGCGTCATCAAAGATTCCTCTACTCTCACAGAGCTTGTTCTCTGAGGCGTTTGAGCCGGGCGGCTACTTCGTTGTTTGCGCGCGTTGGCAATGCCCTGGTAGATCACATACCCTGCCAGCACTGCGGAGATGAGCAGGATGATCAGATAGGACGGAATCACCAGCGAATTGAGGGCTGGGGGGAGCCAGCCATAGGAGAGACTGACGCTGAGCAGAAAAGCAGCCGAGAGCAGGATATATTCAATGCCGGTCAGGACCGCAATCTGCTTGTACCAGATAACCGTTTGTCCCTGCGCCCGCGCCTGGAGCATGCGCCGCCTTCCCATGATGATATTGAAAATGCCCAGCCCGATAAAAACAAGACAAAAAAGGAGAATCAGACGCGGATCGAACATAGCAACGTACTCCTGCGATATAATAAATAACCAGCTCTGGCCCTTTTTCAAACGTACCTGTTGCAGAGGTGTCTCTTGAGAGATCTTTCCTCTGGTTGCATTGTAGCTCATTGTGCTTATTCACACAACGTTTCTTTTTCCATAGTTTTGTGACTATTCAATCTCATAAAAAGGGAAAAAGTGCGTTGATATTCGTTAGAAAAAATAGGAGCATAGTGACAACGAAAGGCAGAAAAATACATAGGATGGTGTAAAGAGGCCATCAGCCCAAGCGCATACCACAGGAGGTCTGCTCATTTTCCTCTGTGTCATCCTATGTGTTGTATGGATGCGCAGGTGATAAGGAGTGGGTAAGATTGATCCTGGAAAATACCTGAGAGAAAGATAAGGTATTGGCCTGATAAGATTTCCTGGGCATAGGGCTTGACTAATGGCGAAAAAACACTAAAATTCTCTATAGAATACTGAAATTTTTTGAGATTTATGAGGTTTGCATGCACATCATGGTTGTTGGCGTCGATCACACTACCGCCCCCATTGCGATGCGTGAACGTCTCGCCTGTACGTCTCGCCAGACCCCTCAATTACTTCAGGCCGCCAGGGAAATAGCGCAGGAATGCGTGGTGCTCTCTACATGTAACCGTGTAGAGTTGTATGCTGTTTGTTCCGAGGAACCTCAAGGATGCTCAGAGCTGCTGCGTGTATTGAGTGAGACACGAGAGGTAGCATATGATGAGCTGGAAGCCCATTATTTTAGCTTTACCGATAAGCAGGCGATCCTGCATCTTTTTGGAGTAGCGAGCGGACTTTACTCGCTCGTGCCAGGAGAGCCGCAGATTCAGGGTCAGGTGGTAGATGCTCTAGAGGTTGCTCAGGGCAGCGGCTATGCTGGTCCCGTGCTTTCGGCGCTCTTTCGGGCGGCGGTCGTTGCCGGGAAGCGCGCTCGCAGCGAAACGGGGATCAGCCGCAATGCCGCCTCCATCAGCCATGTCGCGGTGCAGCTAGCCCGGCGTTTCTTTCCCACCATGCAGGATACCCGCGTGCTCTTGATCGGCTCCGGCAAAATGAGTGAGCTTGCGGCCCGGAATTTGCGTGACAATGGGGCGCAGCAGCTCGTGATTATGAATCGCACGCTCAAGCACGCTGTCGAGCTGGCCCAGGCTTTCAATGCCACCCATCGCTCCTTCGTCGAACTGCCTGAGTCCCTGGTAGATGCCGACGTGGTGATTAGCTCCACCACAGCTCCGCACGCAATCATTACGCCCGACATTATGCAGTCGGTGCTTGAACGACGTGGGGGGCGCTCATTGTTACTTATCGATATTGCCCTTCCCCGTGATATTGATCCCGCTGTTGGCGCGCTATCAGGAGTTCACCTCTATAACCTCGATGATTTACAATCCGAAGTTGAGCGAGGTATTCTCTTGCGTCTCCAGGAAGCTGAGCGTGTACGCGATATCATCAACGAAGAAACAGAAAGATTCGAACGCTGGCTGGCATCTTTGAGCGTCGTTGGTACGATCAGCGACTTGCGCCAGTATGTCGATGTGCTACGCCAACAAGAACTTGAGCGCACGTTGCGCCAGATCTCCTCCTCTCTTTCGACCCGTGAGGTTGCCGCTGTACAGGAGTTAACGACTCGACTCATCAACAAATTGTTGCATACGCCTACACTGCGGTTGAAGGATGCTGCCGCCGCTGGTCAGGGGCATGTGTATGCGGAAGCCATGCGCTATTTATTTGATTTGGAAAACGGAAATGAAACGGATAGTCATAGGGACGCGAGCCAGCAAACTCGCGATGATACAAACAAACTGGGTAGTCGAGCGACTGCGCCAGCAGTGGCCCAATCTTGAAATTGTGATTGAGCAGATTCATACGACCGGGGATCGCGTCCGCGATCTCCCGCTGGCGCGTATTGGCGGCGATGGCGTTTTTGTGACTGAGATCGAGCATGCCCTGCGTGAGCGACGGATCGACCTGGCGGTTCATAGCCTGAAAGATTTGCCTACCGCCCAACCTGATGGCTTGCGGGTCGTGGTTACTGGCCCGCGTGAAGATGTACGAGATGTTTTGGTCTCGCCTCTCCCTTTGCAGATTTCACGGCAGGGGTTGCAGCGCGCGCATGATGATTCCCAGCTTGCACCACCCCTACGTATTGGTACCTGTAGCCTGCGACGGACGGCGCAGATCCGCGCGCTCTGTCCCGATGCCGAGATTTTGCCCCTCAGAGGCAACGTAGATACCCGCCTGCGCAAGCTGGAAAGCGGCGATTATGATGCGATTGTGCTGGCTTCTGCTGGTTTGCACCGCATGGAATTGCAGGAGCGGCTTGCTGATCGGCTGACATATTGCCCGGTGGAGGCCATGTTGCCAGCGCCCGGACAGGGTGCGTTAGGCTTAGAGATACGCGACGAGCCAGAATGGAATACGTTGCTTGCGCCGCTTGCTGATCCTGTGGTCCAGGCCGCAACGAGTGCGGAGCGCATGTTTATGCGTCATCTGGGAGCTGGCTGCTATCTACCCGTTGCCGCGTATGCTGAAATTGTCGATGGCACGCTAAGTTTGCGTGGACTGGTGATTAGCCTTGACGGAAAGCGCCATATTCGCGTGTGTCAGAAAAGAGCCTGGACATCTGCCTGTACTATCACAGATGCGGAACGGCTTGGCATCGATCTGGCTGAGCAGGCGCTGGATCAGGGAGCTTCCGAGATCATCCAGGATGTCAATGCTGTCAGATTGCAGGAGCGATAACATGGTCGAGAAACAGATCGTCGTCCAACCATTGCAAGGCAAACGTGTCCTGGTGACACGCACGCGCGATCAAGCATCCGTCTTCTGCGAGCAGTTGCGTGAGCTGGGCGCTATCCCGGTGGAGTTTCCGACCATTCGCATTGTGCCGCCGCAAGATTGGACGCAATTGGATGCCGCTTTGGGACGGTTATATGCCACCGATGGCACGACATATGATTGGCTCGTCTTTACCAGCGCCAATGGCGTCAACATTTGCCTTGACCGTTCGCGTTCGCTTGGCTATAATCCACAAGCGATGACCGGAGTTCGTGTCGCGGCCATCGGTCCGGCAACGGCAGCAGCTTTAATGCACTATGGCATTACTGCTGATCTCATGCCCGATGAATATATTGCTGAAGGTGTTGCCGACGCACTTATCAAAGACGTTGAGCAACGTGGTATGCCTATGGCAGGGCAGCGTATCCTCTTAGCGCGGGCTGCCGAAGCGCGTAAGGTTCTGGTAACAGAATTGCAGCGTGCTGGGGCGCGGGTGGATGAGGTCGCGGGGTACTATACTGTGCCTGCGACAAGCGAGGATGAGCAGGGACGCGAGATTTTGCGCTTGCTGCAAAATCATCAACTTGATATCCTGACGTTTACCAGTTCTTCAACAGTGCGAAATTTTGTTACGTGGCTGAAAAGTTGTGAGCAGGGTGAGATGGGTTCTCTGATGGACCTGGTTACGCAGCAGACGCGACTTGCCAGCATTGGCCCAATTACTTCAAAGACCGCCCGTGAACTTGGCCTCAACGTTGACATTGAAGCCAAAACGTTTACGATCAACGGTCTGGTAACAGCCATCATTCAATACGAGGAAACATCATGGCAGAACAGACCGTAATGACCCAACCTGACGAGATGCTAACTGGTACAGAGCTGGCACCTCAACCGACGAAATCGAAGCCCAGGCAGCCTCGTCAGTTGGTACGCTTTACGTTTTATAAACTCGATTCTCAATGGCAGCTCCTGCCGACCCATGTACGCGAGCAAGGGCGGTGGGAACTCAGCAATATTGTTGAGCGGTATGGTGAACAGGCATTGATCCGCACCTTTGGCCTTTACGGTATCCGTTCCGATTGCGACTTCATGATCTGGCAGGCGACCTACGATATGGAAGATCTGCGCTCGTTGAATAGCCAGATTCGCTGTAGCTCGATGGGAC
>DASTZT010000084.1:0-7761 GCA_035764225.1 Ktedonobacteraceae bacterium | reverse complement strand
CCATAATGGCGGCGCGTAACTCCTGGGCGAGACGCAACATAAAACGTATATTATGTATACTGCCGAGTCGGTAGTAAAGTTGCTCTTCGGCGCGGATCAGATGATGGACATAGGCGGCGCTATAGTGCTGACAGGTATAGCAGTCGCAGCCCTCTTCAATCGGCCCCTGAACGGAGCGGAAGGGCGCTGATTTAATATTGACGCGCCCATCACGCGTAAAGAGTCCGCCATGCCGAGCGACGCGCGTGGGCAAAACGCAATCAAACATATCCATGCCCAGACCAACGCCCATCACCAGATCTTCGGGCGAGCCGACGCCGAGCAGGTGACGAGGTTTATGCGCAGGCAGCTCTGGTGTGACGTGGCGCAGCATTTCCCACATTTGCGCTTTCGGCTCTCCCACCGAGAGTCCGCCAATAGAGAAACCCGGAAAGGGCAGAGCGCCAATCGTGCGTGCGCTCTGGCGTCGTAGTTCCGGCTCGAAGGCTCCCTGCACAATGCCAAATAAAGCCTGCTCTGGATTGTAACGCTCTTTAGCAATCAACGCCCGTTCCTCCCAGCGATGCGTGCGTTCCATCGCTTGCTGAGCTTCTAAAGGTGAGCAGGGATAGGGGGAGCAAATATCGAGCGGCAAAATAATATTGGCCCCCAGCTCTGCTTCAATTTGCATCACGCGTTCGGCAGTCAGAGTGTGTCGAGAGCCGTCGAGGTGAGATTGAAAGGTGACACCTTCTTCGCTCAATTTGCGCAGATGGCCCAGACTCCATACCTGGAAGCCGCCGCTATCGGTCAGAATAGCGCCATCCCAATGCATAAAAGGATGTAACCCACCAAAGGTCGAGATCAATGTTGAACCCGGACGCAACATCAAATGGTAGGTGTTTGCCAGAATAATGGTAGCTCCAGCCGCCCGCAATTCCTCAGGAGAGACGCTTTTAACGGTGGCCTGTGTTCCCACAGGCATAAAAATCGGTGTCTGGATCGTGCCGTGAGGGGTTTGAATAGTGCCAGCGCGGGCCCAGCTAGCGGGGCAGGCTGCATCAATTGTAAAGGCGAAAGATGGCATAAATTCTTGACCTATCGACATATAAAAGGGCAAAAATGAGTTAAGTGAGTGTCTAGTGGCTCACTATTCGTGTCTCTCATTCTCTCATGAGCGTCAAGCCTATTCCAGTGAGCGTGCGACCGAGCGTGAGACGAATGCGCGATTCAAAGCAAAAGGCGCAAAACAATTTGCATAAATTTGCGTATAAAAGATACATAAAAATATCTATAATAGCGCCAAAATACCAGAAGAACACTTGCAAATCACAAAAAGATAGTGTATGCTTTCATTCGGTATCCAATCTCGGTCTCGCATACAGTGCTCGTCCAGAGTTTATCATCCCACGCTGGTAGGGGAAATGACTGGTGACATCTGCTAGATATGACCCGGAGGATTACCAACATATCGTAAGGAGGTCTCTAGTTGAGCTTCGTTGACAAAACCCTTAAGTGTCGTGAGTGCGGTAATGATTTCGTATTCACCGCAGGTGAGCAAGAGTTCTACCAGCAAAAAGGCTTAATGAATCAGCCTGGTCGCTGCCCTTCTTGCCGCTCCGCTCGTCGTGCTGCTGGAAGTGGAAACCGTTCTGATCGCCCGCGAGAAATGCACACTGTAATTTGTGATGAGTGCGGTACTGAGACGCAGGTACCATTCGTGCCCAAGGATGATCGCCCCGTCTACTGCAGTCCCTGCTTTGACAAGGTCCGTGTGGCTCGTGGCTAGTCTGGTTAGCGCCGGTTAACCATTGGCCGATGGCAATTAAGCTCACACTGGCATCGGATAAGTCCTCCTCCTCGGAGAACTTTCTTGTTGAGCGATTAGCGACAACCGCAATTAATTTTCCATCAGAACGAAAAGGCAAGCCGAGGTGTGTTCTTGGTCTTGCCTTATTTTTTGTACAAGACGTTGTGATCTCCTCAGCCATACAAGCGGAATAAACATAAGAGCAAAAGGTGTTGATCCTTGTAGATACATGTTTGTTCTTAATGAAGAGCTTGATTTCAAGCTATCGTGGCTTATTATATCTAAAAAAGTCTTATATCTGCTTGACAGTCGTATATAGCACTTTATAATAGAGTAGTGACATTTGTTTTGCGTATGTCGGGGTGTGAACACACCATTCGTGTGCTATGTCAAAACAAATGGTATAGCTCGTTATAAACAGGTATTTTAATGGCGGCTGAATCTCATCAATCTGTGAACAAAGCGTTAACGATCATTACACTGCCGACCACTCTGGGAGCGAGCCTGGTTCCCTCAAAAGTGACCCTTGAGGACTTACTGAAAGAGACAGGGCAGTATCTCACTCCGCAGGATCAGGAGAAGATTCAACGTGCCTACGAACTGGCGAAGCAGGCACATCAGGGAGCGGTGCGACGTTCTGGCGAGCCTTATATTCAGCATCCGCTGGAAGTGGCGCTCTTGCTGGCTGGCATGCGCATCGATGCTGATGGGATTGTTTCTGCCTTACTCCATGATGTGGTTGAGGATACCTATTACTCTTTAGATGATTTGCGCGAGCAATTTGGTCCTGCGGTCGCTAATATTGTTGACGGCGTAACAAAATTTGATGCCCTGGCGGGGAAACCTGACCAGCAAGCGGTAAGTGAAGATGTCTTGCAGGAGAGCGAGCAACCTCCTGCCAGCATTGCTGGAGGAGATCGCACTGCGCCGCTCTCCCCACAAGATAAGCGTCGCCAGCGCACCGAGACGGTACGTAAAATGCTGCTGGCGATGGCCGAAGATCCACGCGTTGTTGTGCTTAAGCTGGCTGACCGTCTGCATAATATGCGCACCCTCAGTGCGATGTCCTCTGGACAACAACAAAACACCACGCGCGAAACCAGCGAAATCTATGCGCCCCTGGCAAGACGGCTGGGGATGGAGCTGGTGCAGGCTGAACTGGAAGATCTGGCTTTCAGTTATCTGGAGCCGGAGAAATATGCGTGCCTGGCTCGCGAGGTTGAAGAGGAGATCAAGCGGCGCAGGCCTTTCATTGAGAACGTGTGTCGTGTCTTGCAGAAGGAAATGGATCGGGCGGGGATTCGGGCGGAAGTGCATGCCTGGCAAAAACATCTGGCCAGCATCAATCGCAAATTGGAGGAGATGCCGCCTCAGCAGAACGGGAATGAGATTAGCGCCATCCATGATCTCGTCTCTTTTCGTATCCTGGTTGATACCGATTACGAATGCTATCTTGCTCTGGGGCATATCCATGCCCTGTGGCGGCCCAAAGATGGGCGCATCAAAGATTTTATCGCCACGCCCAAGTTGAACGGCTATCAGTCGTTGCATACGACGGTTTTCTGTTTAGACGACCGTCTGGCCGAGATTCAAATTCGTACTCACGATATGCAGCGCACGGCTGATTATGGCCTGGCCAGTTACTGGTACTTGAAAGAGCGAGTAGGGAAGGATGAACCAGGTCGAGGAGAGGCGGGCGAGCCATTGCCTGGGAGCTGGCGTCTCTCCTATCGCGAGATGGTGGCGTGGATTGAGCAGTTGCGCGAGTGGCAGCGAGCTTTGCCTCAAGGAGCAGACGAATTCGTCGAGGCAGTCAAAGGTGATATCTTCCAGGAGCAGATTTTCGTTTTTACGCCGAAGGGAGAGGTAAAAGACCTGCCGAGAGGCTCAACGCCGCTGGATATGGCCTATCGCATTCATACCGATATTGGAGATCATTGTGCTGGCGCTCGGATCATCACCAATATGGATGATGGAGGCCATCTTGTCACTCGTCTGGTACCGCTCGATTACGAGCTAAAAGGTGGCGAAATTGTTGACATTATGGTGAATAATACCGTCCATCCCACCCGTGATTGGCTCGCCTTCGCACGCACCGCCGCAGCACGCAACAAGATTCGTCGCTATCTGAAAACATACGAACGAGAGATCAATTTACAATTGGGGCGAGAACGCCTGGATCTGGCCCTGAAAACTGCCGGAGCGGCGGGCGTGGATGAGCATATTGAAGATTTGCTGCAGCAATTGCGTGCCGCTGATACCTTGCTCAAAAAGTTTGCCACCCTTGATGACATCTATATTGCATTAGGGCGAGAGGATCTCCAGAGCGAGCAGGTCGTAGAACGACTTTTACCAATTCTTCCTCAGCGCAATGGCGTAAAGCGTGAAGATGAAAATGTTCCTGGTACGGGGATGGGACTCCATCAGCAGAAAGATGGCGAGAGCGGTGGGGTGGTCAAGTTAGCGCAATGTTGTTGCCCTATTCCAGGTGATCCAATTGTGGGCCTGTTCATTCCTGATAAAGGCATGTTTGTGCATCGTAGCGATTGCCGGATATTGCATCGTTCCCAGCAAGAGAATCCCAATGCTCTGGTCAAGCTGAACTGGCTACAGATCGAGCCTGTCTCCTATCTTGCCCCTATCAGTATCGTTGCTCATGATCGAGCTGGACTCTTGCGTGATGTGGCGGCAGTGGTAGCGGATGCAGGCGTCAATATGACAGCGGTGACTTCAACCACAAATCCTTCATTACACAAAGCTGTGATTACTGCCACATTAGAAATATGGGCCAGGGAAGGCGTCATTGAGCAGATTGAACGTATCCTGCGTCGCCTTCGCCAGGTGAAAAACGTGGTAAGTGTAGAGCGCGCTCTGGCAACAAAGTGATGGTATGGCTGAGCAAGCTGGCCCTCTTTTCCTATGTCTATGGTCAAAATCTAACAAGAGAGCGTTTGAAACGTATATTATACTGGTTTGGAGATTATGTCCTGAGCTATTCCTTGTGAATATGCCAGGTAACTATAGATAATCATGGTAAAAAAATTGCTAGAACAAGGCTTCATACCGCAGAAGCCCCCAACTGAACTGGGTCGGCTGTTGTCTCTGGTACGTCAATATCTTGCCCCTCCAGAAGTAGATAGAGTAGTCCTGGCATCTCAACTGGCACTGGAAACCTGTCTGGGCGTGGAGGGTGAGCGTCCTATTCCTCCTCTAAAGCATGCGCTGGCGGTTACAACCATTCTGGCGCAAATTCATATCGACTCTGTCGGTATTGCCGCCGGTCTCATCTTCGAGGCTGTGGATGCCGATCTTTTGCCTTTAGAGCGAGTGGAGCAGGTGCTGGGGATCGTCACATCTCGCGTCGTGGGGAGTATGTTGCGGCTCAATATCCTGGAACGCAAGAAGCGGAACGTCTCCTCTTCTAAAAACGGACATGATGAGCGTGAAAATGCAGGCAGTAACGGGGGAGCCGAAAACAAAAAGCCGCGTATCCGAGAGGCATTACAACGCCAGCAGGCCGAAACCGTGCGCAAGATGTTTGTCGCGATGGCTGACGATCCCAGAGTTGTCTTGCTGAAGCTGGCCTATCGCCTGCATGCGATGCGCATGATGTGTCAGCCGGACTATCAAGGGGATCGCCAGGAGATGCTCACGATGGCGAGGGAGACGCGCGAAATTTACGCGCCTCTGGCCGGACGACTGGGCATCTCGCGGATAGAGAGCGAACTGGAGGATTTAGCCTTCCAGATCCTTGAGACGGATCAGTATAATTGGGTGCGTGCTATCGTCGAGTTAGAGAGCAAGCAGTGGCGTTCCTATGTGGAGCGTATCTGCGCTGTGTTGCGTAAGGAAATGGCGTTGATCGGCGTCAAGGCTGATGTTTCGGGGCGCGTCAAGCATTTGTACAGCTTTTACAAAAAGTTAGTGCGTAACGCAATAGCTGTGGATAGCTCCGAAGCCCTCAAAGCGGCAGCCGATACCGGCCAGATCCATGATCTGACCGCTTTTCGCATCCTGGTCGATTCGACCCAGGACTGCTATGTCGCGCTGGGACATGTGCATAGTCTCTGGAAGCCAAAAGAGGGCCGGATTCGCGACTTCATCGCCAATCCGAAGCTGAATGGCTATCGCGCGCTCCATACGACGGTTTTTTGCCAGGACGATCAGTTGGTAGAGATTCAGATTCGCACCCATGCGATGCATGAGATGGCGGAATATGGCGTCGCTATGCACTGGCATTATAAAGATGTTGGCGATAGTGCTTCCGGCTCCGCTAGGGAACTACTCTCCTGGCTGCGGCAGTTGAACGAGTGGCAACGCGATATTCGCTCCTCCAATGCCAGCGACACCGAGTTTATTGAAGCGATCAAGGACGATATCTTTCAGGAGCAGATTTTCGTTTTTACGCCGAAGGGAGAAGTGAAGGATCTCCCGGTAGGCTCGACTCCATTGGATTTTGCGTATCGTATACACTCGGAAGTTGGGGATAGCTGTGCCGGAGCGCGCATTATCACCCAGGTTCAGACAGGTGAGGACGACCGCCTGGTAACGCGGATGGTGCCACTCGATTACGAACTGAAAAGTGGTGAGATCGTCGATATTGTGACCAACCGCACAGCGCATCCGACGCGTGACTGGCTGACCTTCGCGCGTACGGCTGCGGCCCGCAGTAAGATCCGGCGCTATCTCAAAATCCATGAACGCCATATTAATATTCAAATCGGGCGTGAGCGGCTTGACCGCGAGCTGAAGGGGTTGGGGCGAGCTGTAGAAGCAGTGACCGAAGATGCAGAGAACTGGCTATGCAGTGAGTTCCATATGGACACATTCGAGGATATCTTATCTGCTATCGGCGCGGATGATATTCGTCCCCACGCGGCGTCAGTGAAGTTGCAGGAATACTGGCAGTTGCGCGAAGGGAAAGAGGCAAAGGATAGCAAGGAGAGCGAAGAGGCGCTGGTTTTGCCTATAGCTACAGGCAAGCCTACGATTACGGCGCGGGTAGAGGTTGCGGGAGTAAGCGGACTGCTGACGAAATTAGCCAATTGTTGCTGCCCATTGCCCAGTGATGAGATCGTTGGTTTTATCAGCCGGGGCAAGGGCGTGGTGGTACATCGGGCGGATTGTCGTAACCTTGAGCGTACACGTAATCGCGAGCGTGAGCGGCTTGTTGCGGTCAGCTGGGTGAGTATGAGCCATCCGCGCTACCAGGCTCCGATTATTATCACCGCGCGCGACCGGGCGGGGCTGATTCGCGATATCGCTACAGTAGTTTCCGACGGGGGGATAAATCTGACTGCTATGAGTTCGTATGCCAGCGGTCATCATGAACCGGTATTGATCACTGCAACGCTGGAGATCGAAGAACTCGATCAGTTGCAACGGATCTTTGCTCGGATCGAGAAGGTGAAAGACGTTATCCACGTTGAGCGCGATCTAGGAAAAAAGAAATAGCGAGCCATTCCTTGCAGATCGCCTGAGCGAAGCTAGCCGAAAAATCGGCGTTGGCGAGCTGAATAGCAAGCTACAGACAAAGAAGCCGTGTCTGGAATTTTCAGGCACGGCTTCTTTGTCGCGTATATTGGCGGCGTTAGCCGCGTAAGCGTTCTAGCACAGGCGGTTGACGCAGTTTCGCTAACGCTCCAGCTTCAATTTGTCGGACGCGTTCACGCGTAATGCCCAGTTCGCGTCCAACCTGCTCAAGGGGATGGGCCTGGCCGTTGCCCAGGCCGAAACGCAGTTGCAAGACAAGCTGCTCGCGCGGCGTCAGGACTGACTCCAGCACGCGTTGGACTTCGTCTTTGAGCGTTTGCGTCGTGGCAAGATCTTCCGGTGAAGCCGATTCATTATCCGCCAGCACATCGCCCAGCTCTTGCTCCTCATCCTCGCCAACCGGCAATTCTAACGAAACGGGAGCACCTGGAGCTGCCTGCAACTCGACCATGCGAGCGGGGTCAAGCCCTGTTGCTTCT
>DASTZT010000083.1:0-2924 GCA_035764225.1 Ktedonobacteraceae bacterium | reverse complement strand
GCGATTTCCAGGCGAATACGTGTACGGCGATGTGAGGATGGAGGAGTAATAATGGATGATTGCGCAACTTCAGTGGTCGGGCGTGAAGAATCTGCTTGCCCTTTTGCTTCTTGATTGGAAGAAGATTCAAGATTACTTTTTGACATATCTGCTCCATCTTACTTTTTCTTGCGAGTCGGAGTGCGCTGTTGCCCTCGTGCAGTAGCAGGTTTCTCTGAATGTGATAACGTTTCAGAGGAGCTTTTCGTTACTGTATTTCTAGCTTTTCTCTTACTATTTGAGGATGTGGACGTACTTTTGGGTGGTTTTGGTGTCTTGTCCTGCGTTTCGACGCTGACAATTTCAGGCAGCGCCCCCGTACCATTATGACCGGGTTCAGTCCCGTTGGTCGCCTCTTCAGCAATAGTAATAGCTGGTTGCATCGGCTCATCTGCGGGAGTGGCAAAAGTTGGTTGAGCAGGCTCGTCTTGGGGAAGGACGATATCCTGTTGCGTTGGCTCATCTTCAGGAAGAGCAGTGGCGGGTTGAGTTAACTCGTCTTGAGGAAGGACGATGTTCTTTTGAGTAGGCTGATCTTGAGGAAGGACAATCTCCTGTTGCATCGGCTCGTCTTCGGGCATGATAGTGGCTGAGTGGGCCAGATCCTCTTCGGGAAAAGCAAAAGATGATGGCGTCAGCTCGTCTTGAGGAAAAGCAAAAGTCGGTTGCCTCGGCCCATCTAATGCAACGTCTGCTTCGCTAACGGCAGGTATCTTTTCAGTGAACGTCTCTATGGGAGCAGGCCGTATCTCTACGGCGGGCATAGCCGGGACCGTATCTTCTTCCTCGATGTCGTCCTCTGGTGACCCGGTATCCCAGTGGTCAAGATGACTGTCGTGGTTGGCTGCGCTCAGGTCATTGGTAAAAGACGTGCTAACGGGCGGCGGTGTAGCAGGTAGCTCGACGGGCAATGGTCCATCATAGGCATCGAGGCTGTCTGGTAGAGGCAGTGGCTCCAGCGTGGAACGTGAAAGAGAGGGACGGCGGCGAGCCGAGGCTCGCACATTGGGTACGACCGACGGCGGCTGTAATGAATAATCAAAAACGACCTTGATAGCGCGGCTACGTCCCTTATTGGCGGCAATGGTCAGCGCCTGCTGGTATTTATCAAGCGCGAAGTGATGAGTAATCAATTGTTCGGGATGGAACTGTCCGTGCTCCATCATCTCCTCAACAATGCTAAAGGTGGAGCGTTGAGCATTGGAGCCAGACGGCCAGCATTCCTTGCCGTGACTCAATGCCCCGATCAGCTTGATTTCTTGATACCAGATTGGGGTAAGGTCGATCTTCATCATGTGGAGATGCAGACCTACCAGGACGACAGTGCCGCGAGGTCGCGTCCAGCGCAGGGCATGGTGTAGCGTTTTGCGATGACCAACAGTATCGTAGATGACATCGAAGCCGCCCAGCAGCATCTGATTGCCGAGCATGCCTTTAAACCATTGTGCGCCGGTTGCCTGCTGGACGCTGGCGTAGCTATCTTGCGGATAGATGATATGCCTGGCCCCCATACGCGTCGCCCGTTCCACCTGAAAGGGATGGCGTGCAAGCACGCTGATCTCAGCCTGTGGGGCCAGGATGCGCAGGATGTGCAGTGTTAGCAGGCCAATAGTTCCCGCGCCGATAATTAGCACGCGCTCCCCTGGCTCTGGCAGCCTGCGTAATACAGCATGGAGCGCCACTGCGGTCGGCTCAATCAGTACGGCCTGCTCGTCGTTAATGCTGGGAGCCAGGCGGTAAAGTTGCTGCTCATGCAGGAGCATCTCCTCACTCCAGCCGCCTCCAATGGGGAGGGGACCGGGCAATCTGCCATGTTGACAGAGATTGTAATTGCCCACTGCGCAAGAGCGGCAAAGTGGCTGCACGCCTGCTGAGAAGCAATTGGGACCGTATTGCAGTACAACCCGGTCTCCGATGGCCAGCGTTTGCACACCCTCGCCAATCTCAAGCACTTCGCCCACTACTTCATGGCCGAGATAGCTATGGCGATGGCCGGGAAGGGCGGCAGGCGCGATCCGCAGGTCGCCATCGGCGTGGATCAGATGCAGGTCGCTCCCACAGATGCCCGCCAGACGATTGCGGACGCGTACCCAGTTGGCCGCAGGTAGTGGTTGGCGTGGCAGGTTCCGCACCGAAAGCGGCGCAAACGAGGAAAAATAGGCATCGTGCCAGACAGGCCCCAGAAGCCGTGTCAACAGTACGCGCATTGGGTCGAGATCCAGTATTGAAGTCCACATGATTCTACTTCCCCTCTAGAAAGAGCAAAAACTACCCTGCCAGCCTCTATCTAGCGCAGTGTATCATGATGATACAAAAATGGTCAATCTATTAGTAAAGAAGATATGCTCCCTTCACGCGTGCCCTGACCTGTTTTTTATCGCTATGGATAGAATAGGAAAGATGTTTGAGAAGAGAAGCGGTGCGCCTCCCTTCGTAGCGGCCCTCTTTGCCGAGCGACTGAGCGCAGCTAGACGCGTCAGCGGCGTTATCGCTCGGAATTTCAAGGAACGCTTGAGCGCGTCCAATTTATTGAGCGTGCCTAATTATCATGAACCCCTAACCAGGGCAAGCGCGAGGCCCCCTCCCAGGCCCGTTCACCGCCCCTTGCCCCTACGCCTCCGGTCCAACATGGTCGGTCCCGTTCGGATTGTTTTTTGAGGGGAGATGCAACGTTGGAGGACATCTGTAGGGGCAAGGGGAGGGGCACTAGGGGCGGCGGGAGCCTTGCGCTTGCCCTGGAGTTGGGACTGCAAAACCGGAAATAGGGAACTTGCCCTGCTAGTCAGCAGCCGGAAGGATGACTTTGAACTCGGTGGTTTGGCCTGGGTCGCTGTATGCTGTGATCGTGCCCTGGTGAACGCGCGCGATGGCATGAGCAATCGTCA
>DASTZT010000082.1:0-5354 GCA_035764225.1 Ktedonobacteraceae bacterium | reverse complement strand
CAATAACATTCCCAATGACTACAGTCTTGGTCTGTCCGTGCAGGTGCTGGGACGCGCCTTCCAACGCATCCCACGCTGGAGCTGGACGCTGATCGGCGCGGTCATTTATGTAGCAATCGCTCTCCCTGCTGCCGCAGACTTCAACACGACGCTGGAGAATTTCTTGCTGCTGATCGCCTACTGGCTTGGTCCCTGGGCTATTGTCCTGATACTGGAACATTTCGTGTTCCGTCGTGGCCAGTACAATGTCGAAGACTGGAACACTCCGAGCAAGCTGCCCATCGGCTGGGCTGCTATTGTCTCGCTGGCTATCGGCCTGGTTGGTGTGGTGCTGGGAGCGTCGCAGGCGTACTATGTAGGACCGATTGCTAAACTGGTCAATCCGCCCTTCGGCATCGACGTTGGCTTTGAACTCGGCATTGTTCTGACAGCTATTGCCTACATGATCTTGCGGCGAGTCGAACTCAAGACCAGCCAGCGCTAACGCATTATTCAACAAAGTAAGAGAAAAGAGCCTGGGACTTTTTCCAGGCTCTTTTCTCTTACATGGAGAGTTGGCTGCTCTTTTCATCCCTGCGCTTTTTTTTCATCGAACGCAACATATGTTGAGCACGTTTCTTCCGCGAGTTTATCTCTCCACGCGAGATGCAGACCGGACAGACGCACCAGGCCCGTTTACGCACTTCTGGCAGGTAACGCCAGCCAACTACTTGCGAAACGGCCTGAACCTTGTGAATTTCTTTTGCCTGAATGGAGCGGGGAATAATCATCTCGTACCCCTGGGGATCTGGCTGCTGCATCAGCGCATGGATCGCTTCGGTTACGGGAATATACTGATGTGGCTGACCGTAGTGGCCAAACGAGACCATTTCCTCGTCGGGCACGCGAAAGTAGATGCCGACGAAGGTGCGCACGCCCCGCCGTTTAAGTTCGCGCAACCATTGGTGCGAGACATAATAGCTCTGCAAAACAGGCAGACAATAGACGCCGCGTCCTTTGTGGATGCCCGAACGTATGATACGTTTGACATTTTTTGCTGGCGTCAAGTGGACCAGAATTGGCATAAAACTCCTTTACTGCGCAACAGGCTTTGCCATGAGAATATCGGGCTTCCCCATGCCATTCGCGTCCGGCACGACGCCCACGATCACATAACCAAGTTTCTGGTAAAACTCGTAGGGGTGAGATTTGAGATTTTTGATTTGAGCAATATGCTCCCAAACATTTGGATAGAGGTTGATGCCAGAAAGCGAGGTTTGAGCATCCTCGTCGTCGGTTCCCAGTGTAATCGTCAAGCCCCCACGCTCTCGCACGCGTGCCTCTAGATCAGTCACAAGAGCACGCCCTATCCCTTTGCGCTGATGCTGCCTATTCACAACCAGCGGATGCAGCTCCCATACATGCCCGCTATACTGGCTGATTGCACCAATCCAGCCCAGGACGGTACCATCTTCATCTAAAGCAATGCGACTGATACGACCTTCGCCCAATGATTCCCGCACTTCTTCCAGTGCGATGTCCAGGTCTGGATACGCTTGAGGAGAATGTACCGCAAAACCTTCAACGAGCACTTTTGCTGTCTGTTTGATGATGTCTTCAGCCTCTGGTCGCAGATCTATGATGCGCAAACCGATATTCCTCTCCTGCCATTTTTCTTATTAGAGCATATAAGAGTGATGACGCAACCACTTATAGCACTAAAAGGTTCTTCGGTCAAGAATATCATTGACAAAAGCAACTATATCATTGATAATAGCTGGTAAATAGTTGCTTTTAGCAGCAAAGGAGATGTATGGATGATAAGTGAGTCCGCCGAAGAGAAAATTGCCGCCGTACGGCAGTTCAATCGCTTTTTCACGCGCCAGATCGGTGTTCTGCGCGAGGGCCTCTTGCACAGTCCCTACCCCCTCACCGATGCCCGCATCCTATTTGAGCTTGGACACGGTAGCCAGATGACTGCTTCCAGGCTCGCTCGCGAGTTGGGACTTGATACCGGATACTTGAGCCGTATCCTGGCACGTCTCGAACAACAGGGACTGCTTGAAAAAGTGCGTTCCGCCAATGATGGACGCCAGTTTTTCCTTAGCCTCACCCCAGAAGGTAAAGAGGCTTTTACCCTTCTTGACCAGCGTTCACGCGACGAGGTATCAGAAATGCTGGATGATCTAAGCGCGGAGAACCAGCAGCGCCTATTAAAGGCCATGCACACGATTGAAAGTGTGCTCACCAGGGGCCTCAAATTTTCCGAGCCTTTTGTCCTCCGCCCTCATGAGCCGGGCGATATGGGATGGGTGACGCATCGACACGGCGTGCTATATGCCCAGGAATATGGCTGGGATGAACATTTCGAGGCCCTTGTCGCCCAGATCGTCGCGGATTTTATTACGAACTACAATCATGAACGAGAACGCTGCTGGATTGCCGAGATGAATGGAGAGATCATCGGTTCAGTCTTTGTCGTGCGTAGCAGTGAGACCGTCGCTAAACTCCGGCTTCTGCTGGTCGAACCGAAGGCACGCGGCATGGGCCTGGGCACACGCCTCGTCGAAGAGTGTATTCGCTTCGCCCGTCGTCGGGGCTATCAGAAAATGCTGCTCTGGACCAATAGCGTCCTGGTAGAGGCTCGCCATATCTATCAGAAGACCGGGTTTAAGCTGGTTGCCGAGGAAGCGCATCACAGCTTCGGCCATGATCTGGTTGGCGAGACATGGGAGCTACTCCTGTGAGAAAAAGGATGCGCTCTGCTTGCCAACACATCCGTTATATTTTATAAAGAGCAAAAGCCGGGTAGCATCATAATAAGGAGAAACGCTGATGGCACGGATTGATGGAGTCGATCCTGAGCGGACAGAGGACTATATCAAGAAGGTATTAGAGGCTCAGGCCCGCAAATGGGGAGGGCCGCTGCTGAACCACCTGGTCTATGCGCGTCGCTCCGCGATCTTTCGGGGAGTACGGGGAATGTGGACCGGCATCGCGGCATCGGGGCTGATCGATGAAAAGCTGCAGGCGCTGGTCAATCGGCGCGTGGCCTCGCTCAACGGCTGCGAGTTTTGACAGGATATCAATGCTGCCGTGGGCAGTGAGCTTGGTATAGCAGACGAAAAGATTCTCGCGTTGGCAGAATATGCGACCAGCCCACATTATAACGAGGTTGAACGTGTGACGCTAGAGTATGCCGACTGTATGACGATTACTGGACGCGAGGTCAGCGACGAACTTTTCTCGCGGCTGCGTCAGTTTTACAACGATGACGAGCTGGTAGAACTGACCGAAATTATCGCCTGGGAGAACGCTTCTAGCAAATTTAATCGCGCCCTGCGCATCCCTTCGCAGCAGTTGTGGAAGCGAAAGTAAAGGCTTTTTGAGTCTGAAAAGGTTTTTGGTCCGTCTCTACAATAGATAACTTCATCTTGTAGGGCTGGTAATATGAGCAGACGGAAGCACTTGACGGAACGTTGGCGGGCAAAGGGAGATATGCCCATGCGGCATACCTCTCATGTGGCCTTTTTGATTGATGGGCGCACAACCATGCTGGAGATGTGCCTCCACTTTTTAAGCGCGAAACACTCGATCTATATCACCGCCTGGGGGCTTACTCCTGAGCTGTTGCTGGTACGCGGCAAACATAATCGCGCTGGCCCCGATGGTTCGCCGGAGCAGGAAGAGTTGCTGGCATGGTTGCGTAAGAGGGGACTTGAGGAACAAGATCTGCTCTTCTGGAAACTGTGCGAGGAGATGAGCGTCACGAATGTGCTGAGTTATGCCGCGAGCAAAGGCGTGGATGTCAGGATTTTGCTCTGGGATACCTATACGCTGCCATTTACGGCTGGCCCTAAGCAGATACAGGAAGCTCTGGAGGCGCGTAGCATACGCTGCTTGCTCGACGATAGCCATAAAAGCTTACTTAACAATCCGATTGCGGCACACCATCAAAAAACGGCGGTGGTAGATAGTCGCTGGGCCTTCGTTGGCGGCATTGATATGATGACGGAGGCCAACGGCGAGAAGGATCGCTGGGATACCAAAGGCCACCCTTATCATACGTTGCTACGGGCAGATAAGGACGGCAACACGCCGGTAAGCTGGCATGATGTGCATATTCTGTTTGAAGGCCCTGCCGTTGCCGATGTCGAGCTAAACTTTCGCCAGCGCTGGAATGCGGTGATCGAGCATCACCAGGATGATACAGCTCTCTACCTGCCCGATCCCGCACCGCAGCCAACCGCAAACACCACCTCCCCACTGCATAAAGACAGCAGCACGCAGATCCAGGTCACGCGTACGATTCCCAAAGGATTCTATGATTTTGCTCCAGAAGGGATTAATACTATTCTAGAAACCTACTTACGGGCCTTTGCTCGCGCCAGACACCATATCTATATCGAAAATCAATATTTCTGGCGACGGGCGTTTTTCGGCATGGAGAATCCCTTGCTAGGCATCCCTCATGCCGAGATGGATCAGCTTATACAGGCGTTGGCTGATGCGCTTTTACGCGGCGTCGTTGTCAGCCTCGTGCTGCCAGATAATCCCAACGTGGGACGAGAATTTACCGACGAAGGATTGCAGCATCTGTGCGAGCTGGCCCCGCGAGCTATTGAAAGCGGCATGCTACACCTTTATACGCTTGCATGCTCGTATCAAGCAGATGGAGACGATCATGCCGTGTATCGCTCCATTTACGTTCATGGCAAGATTGCCGTGGTGGACGATCTCTGGTTAACCATCGGCTCAGCCAATCTCAACAACCGGGGGATGTGTGATGATACGGAAACGAATGTAATCGTGATGCATCCTGAGATTGCGCAGGGCTTGCGTATGCTCTTGATGGCGGAACATCTAGGTTTCTATGATGAAGATACGCTCTTCCGTATCATCGAAGCGATGGGGCAGGCGCAATTTTCGCAAGCGCAGCAAGCCGCAAGGTTTCCACAATTTTTCTCACGCATGCGTTCAAAGCTGCGTTCGGGCCAATTTCCCTCCGCCGCCTCGGTGCCATCAGTCTATGCTGAGTGCATGCACGATGAACTGGGCGAGCTATGGACAAAACTGCTGGCTCAACTCGGAGATCCGTCGAAAGCTACAGCGTTGCTAGCTCAACAAGCCCAAAAGAACCTGCTGGCAGTCAAAGCAGGTCAACTGATGACCGGTCACTTACTCCCTTATATACCCGCTTTCATGGCAGAGCAATATTATGAGGTGCAAGTTGATAAAGTCAACGGCTGGCTCGATACCCTCCCGCCAGTTGAACGAGCATGATATACTTTGCAGAGTTGTCTTCCCTTGCGGCATTGATCCACGAAATACAAGCGTTTATTGAGGCAAACTCATGACTATTATCATGCGTCCTT
>DASTZT010000081.1:0-5762 GCA_035764225.1 Ktedonobacteraceae bacterium | reverse complement strand
CCCATCCCACTACTTCCGTTCCTTTTGAACATACCCCTGACACTTTGCTTCCTGCATGGATAAAAAATACCTTTTACCTGGCCTAAATGTAACGGTAATTGAAGAGTGCCTTTAGCGGCACTCTTCAATTACCATGTTATCTATTGAAGCAAATGCATGCAAGCAACGACAAGGTAGCGAATACCTCCAGAAGCTATTATTTGGCATTATTGATCGCATCATCAAGCGTGCTATATAAAACTTTGCGGGCACGATTTGCCAATGCTGGTAAGCTATATTATTATTGGTGAACGCCCAATGTTCATGAACAGGGCGAACCAGCTCGGAGAAGAAAGGAAGCATTGTCATCATGCCCGAATCGAACGAACTCGCAAATACTCCTCACCCTTCGCTTAATCGCCGTAGCAGGGCGATTACTGAAGGCGACGTTCGCGCCCCCAATCGCTCAATGCTGCGCGCTGTGGGCTTGACCGACGATGATTTTACGAAGCCCCTGATCGGCATCGCCAGTACCTGGAGCGAGATTACACCCTGCAACTCGCATATTAATCGCCTCGCGGAGAAGGTCCATGAAGGCGTGCGCATCGCGGGCGGCGTGCCACAGATTTTCGGTACCATCACGGTGAGCGACGGCATTTCGATGGGAACCGAAGGAATGAAGTTTTCGCTCCCCAGCCGTGAGGTGATTGCCGACTCGATAGAACTCGTGGGCAACGCTCAGAGCTTCGATGGCATCGTTGCCATCGGCGGCTGTGATAAGAATATGCCTGGCTGTTTGATGGCGCTGGCCCGCCTGAATATCCCTAGCTTATTTGTCTACGGTGGAACCATTCTCCCCGGCGTCTGTCGCGGCCAGGACGTGGATATTGTGAGCGTCTTTGAGGCCGTTGGGCAGTATAGCGCGGGCAAAATCACGCGTGAGCAGTTGAAGGAAGTCGAGGAAAGCGCGATCCCAGGAGCTGGCTCGTGTGGAGGTATGTATACTGCCAATACGATGGCCTCGGCGATTGAAGCTCTCGGCATGTCTCTGCCCGGCGGTTCATCGATGCCTGCCGTGACCGCTCGCAAGGCGCTGGATTGCTATGAAACGGGGCAGATGGTGGTACGCCTGATCGAGCAGCAGATCACGCCACGCCATATTCTTACCAGAGCCGCTTTTGAGAATGCGATTACGGTGGTGATGGCGCTTGGCGGCTCTACTAATGCCGTTTTGCACCTGATCGCTATTGCTCGCCAGCTCGATATCCCGCTCTCTATTGACGACTTCACGCGAGTAGGGCGCGGCGTGCCTCACCTGGCCGATCTCAAGCCGGGCGGAAAATATGTGATGGCGGACCTTGATCGCGTTGGCGGCGTGCAAGCTGTGATGAAAGTCTTGCTGGATGCTGGCTATCTCAACGGCGACGCGCTCACGGTCACAGGGAAAACTTTAGGAGAGAATCTCCAGCATGCTCCTGCCCTGGCCGAAGGACAAAAGATTGTGATGCCACTTGATCGGCCATTGCATGCGAGTGGGCCGCTGGTGATCCTCAAAGGCAACCTTGCGCCAGAAGGGGCCGTGTGTAAGATCGCGGGACTGAAGGTGACGAGCCATCGTGGACCTGCCAGGGTCTTTAATTCTGAGGAAGAGAGCTTTGAAGCCATTATGAACCATCGCATCACGCATGGGGATGTGATGGTGATCCGGTATGAGGGGCCGAAGGGTGGGCCAGGGATGCGTGAGATGCTGGCGGTGACCGCCGCGCTGGTGGGCCAGGGGTACGGTGAGACGGTGGGTCTGATTACCGATGGACGTTTCTCAGGTGGGACGCATGGTATGGTTGTGGGGCATGTCGCTCCCGAAGCTCAGGTGGGTGGCCCCATTGCTATCGTGCAGGAGGGCGATATGATTACGATTGATGCCGAGCGAAATCTGCTGGCGGTTGATCTCAGTGATGAGGAGATTGCGCGTCGGCTCCAGCATTGGCAAGCGCCTGAGCCCAGGTATAAGAAGGGTGTGATGGCAAAGTATGTGAAGCTGGTATCATCTGCGTCTGAAGGTGCCATTACCGGCTAAATGCTTTTACGGGGGAAAGATAGGGTCGTGTACATCGGCCCTATCTTTCCTTTGGCTAAAGGCTACCTTTTCTGCATGTAGCGTGCCACTAAAGCCGCCGTTGAAAGCCCACCGACGACCAGGAATGGAACGCCCATGCCAGGGATAGCTTTTCCCCTTTCCCTCATTTCGGCCATCTGTACTTGAGGCTCTACCTGCCTCGCCAGATACGAGAGCATACGATCATAAATGCGACGAAGCCCTCGTGGCGCAAACATACGCTCGAAAAAGCCTCCGATGCCGCGTCCGCCAGTCCACTCGCTCTCGACACTCACTTTGGTTTTCCGTCCATGACTTGCCGGTAAAACGCTCCAGGTAGTGACCAGCGACGAGTCAGTGTCCCGCTCAATCAGAACCTGTCCTTTGACTGGCTCCTGGACGCTAATGTGATGTGGGCGCTCGCGTCCTGCCGACCGCAGGAGATAACGCAGCATTGTGCCACTGCCGTGTCCGCCTCGCTCGACGCTGTAATCCAGGAAGTTTGGCGTTAGCATTTGTCTGCGTTTCGCTTTATAGTCAGATATTGCCTCAAACACTGCTTCGGGTCTGGCATTGATTACTCGTTCTTTTTTAACATGGATACGACTCACGCGTTTCCTCCCAATCTAATTTGGATATAGTTGCGAGACATTGATCCGTCTCTTTGTTACGTTCAATTCTTCCTACTAATTTATGATAGCACTAGGGGAGAAAAGATAATTGGTTGTACTTCGCCTTTGAGTCATCCGAACTTTTAGGTGGAAGTCACTGATACATCACCATTAAAGGGGGCGGATCGAGCGCGAGCACGCTGGCAGGAGCCATCACCGGCGTATCCAGCTTGTAGAACATCTTCATGCCAGGATACTGAATGAGCTGCTCTTTATCAAACATGCGGTAATCGTCGATCTTCTCTCCGGGCGTGCCAAAGCCATCCACGCAGGTGATAACCTGTACCCCCGGCTTGACTTTGATATTTTGCCAGTCTGGCAGCATCTGTTGCAGAAACTGATGAATAATCAGCACTTTCGGTGGCAGGTGTGTTGTCTGGACGAGAGCTGAGAGCTGATCGATTACCCAGTTAATCTCGGCGGCGGTCATCCGTCCAAAAACCTGATCGGGTATGGCACCAGGAGGCATGTCGAATTCGGGATCAAGCGATAAGTCCACGCCGGGCCGTTGCAGATAAGGCCAGAGGAGATTGACCTCTTTCTGGATTGGGCTATGTCCAATTTGCATATCGAAGAAAAACAGCGCGTGATGGCTATTTGCCAGATCAACGTAATGCTCAATCGACGCGTCGGGCATGCGATAAACCCACGATCCATCGTCCATCGGCACCGGTTGCACAATTGGCGTCACATAGTCGAGCGCGGGCACGACCTGATGAGCGGGATCGAGCTTGCTATAGGCTTGCGCCTGCTCATCTAATTTGCTGAGAAGTTCGTCGTCCGAGTATTGGCCGATTGGCCCCATCACGGGCGAGAGCGGATTGCCATAGAAGGCAACGATACGATTCTCCGGCAAACTGGCATGCCATGCCCAGCCGTCCGTGCCACGCAACTTGCGCAGGATCGCAAGCTCGTCAGTCTGACTATCTGTGGTGTTCCCTTTATGCGTCGGGGTGGCAGTCGGTGTATGGCCGGGCGATGGCTTTGGATGGGAAGAAGATTGCACTACAGGTAAAGCAAAACGAGGCCGTAACAGCGCAATTGCGACCGATACCAGGATAATGACGCATATCCCGACCAGTGCGAAACGTGATTTCTGATGCATGAATGGGTATTTCCCTCTTCACAAGAAATTACTATCTACATATCCTCTTAAAGTAGGTGGCGTAATTTTTACTGACAAGACTTTTGATAGTAAGTGTTACTGTGATCTCCTACAGCTATGTAGCAGTACATGAAGATATGATAATCGGACGCAGGTTTCTTTGTCAAAGATAGGCATGCTTCCATTCTCCTGTGATAGAGCCGTGAGGCAGATTTTCCTCGCTGTGATATTTTCGTGATCTGGCAGTTATACTCTCTAATCAAGCAGGAATGCGATTGAGATTTGTCGCAATGCTTCCTCTCTGCTGATGAGATAGAGCGGCTGCCATATTCTCACGCACCTGATGAATCCAGGGCAGAGCGCGGACCAAATGGGTGGTCTGATTGCGTTAGTGGAGTATGCTAAATAAAAAATAAGCGAGCAATCAGTAAAACGATAAGCATGTAGGGGTGGGCTTGTCCCGCCCAGGCGCACAGAGTTGAAAGGAGAACCAGGCGATGTTTACATCTATTCTTGTCCCTCTAGATGGATCAGAGCGAGCGGAGAGCGCCATTGCGGTAGCGGCACGCATAGCGCGAGCCACGAATGGCTCAGTTAAACTTATTCGAGTGGTCTCTTATCCGCTGGATAGTGGAAATTATCTGATGCAGCCTGTTGGCTTAAGCGAAGAAGCTATGGAGATAGATCTCGCCAATGCGACTGATTATCTGAATAAGGTTGCGGCCTCAGCGGATTTAACGGGCATTCCCACAGAGACGCAAGTGTATAGCGGCCTACCAGCTGAAGCAATCATCTCGTTTATTCATGAGCAGGAAGTATCTCTTGTCGTGATGTGCAGCCACGGCGATACCGGTTTTAAGCGTTGGATCGTAGGAAGCGTTGCCCAGAAAGTTGCGCGTCATAGCACTGCCCCTGTCTTAGTGTTGCGGCAAGATAGCGTCAAACCAGACAGTGGGAGTATGCGCATGCTAGTAGCTTTGGATGGTTCTCTGCTGGCTGAGGCGGCCCTGATGCCTGCGGCACAACTCTGTATAGCGCTATCGGCACCTGCGGCAGGCGAGTTGCACCTGTTACGAGTTCTATCTTTGCCCACGATAGAACTGGGAGCCAGAGAAGAACTGCTCAGAAAAGCGAATGAGGAAGCTATTACGGAGGCCAGAGGGTATCTGAGCGCGTTAGAGCAGCGGCTACGCGAGGAGGAATTCGCAAGTTTCAATCTTTCTATCACGTCGTCTCTGGCGATTGATCTGGATGTTGCCAGCACGATTATTGGAGCAGGCGAGGTCGGCGAACAGCTTGAAGGGGTTGGATTGCCTGGGTGCGACGCCATCGCAATGGCAACGCATGGACGGAGCGGTTTGCAGCGTTGGGTGATGGGCAGTATGACCGAGCGCGTGCTTGGCGCGACCAAACTCCCTTTGCTCATTGTACGGCCTAAAGTAGCTTCGGTGCAGTCTGAAAAGGCACAGGAGGAGGAGGAGGCAGCTTCCTGGGTCGGTCTGTTGTAGCCGTCGGCATTTGAGGGGATTGCGAGCCAAAAAAGAACTTTTACAGAAAGGATGAGTGATAAGATGTTCAGGCGAGTTCTTGTACCATTAGATGGATCGGGTCGGGCCGAGCGAGCGATCCCCGTTGCCGCACGCATCGCTCGCTCCAGTGGCGGATCGGTGGTGTTGTTACGCGTAGTGAGCACATCGATTGAATACTGGCCGTATATGGCACCACAGCCGACGCTGGCTCAAACGGTGATTGATGCCGACCTTGAGGATGCTGCGAAGTACCTTGCGAGCGTGACCGCGTTATCCGAATTGAACGGTCTCTCAACGGAAACGATGACGCTCTATGGCCCAACGGCTGCAACCATTCTTTCTGTGGCGTATTCGCATGATGTGGATGTGATTGTGATGTGCAG
>DASTZT010000080.1:0-6159 GCA_035764225.1 Ktedonobacteraceae bacterium | reverse complement strand
CAATCTCATGGAAAAATAGCGGAATTGATTACTGGAGCGCGTCGCATGAATCCTGGCGATCCTATTTTGCATGCATTTGAAAAGCAGTATAGGATTCGTCACCCTCTTTCTGGGAACCAATATAAATATACGTCTTCGCCTCCTCATAGTTCCTCGTTTGAGGTTTTCATTTCTTATGCCTATCAAGATAGAGCGTTGCGAGACGAGTTGGCAAAGCATTTGAGCAATCTGCGTAAGCAGAATATCATTCGTGATTGGTATAATGGGGATATCAGCCCAGGAACGGAACGGAAAGCGCAAATCCTGAGCCACTTGAACACTGCCCGGATTATCCTCCTCTTGATTAGCGCCGACTATCTAGCTTCAGACTTCTGCTATAGCGTTGAGATGCAACAGGCCATTGCACGCCATCATGGCGATCAAGCCCGTGTGATCCCGATTATTCTGCGCCCAACAGATTGGGAAGACGCACCTTTCGCAGACCTCCAGGTGCTCCCAACTAATGGCATTCCAGTGAGCAAATGGAGTGATAAGGACGATGCCTTCCACAATGTGGTCAGAGGGATTAGAAAAGCCATCTTGGATTTGAATGGGCCAAAGACCTCCATACCTTAACGCCTGCTAACAGAATGCAGCCTCACAGATGTTTGCCATCAACGCGCCATCAGAAGGGGATTCTCATTGACACTGACCGGGCTTCTCCATGCTATAATAGGGTACAGTGTAGAAGCACAAAAGCATTTTCTACTGCTCAGCACGCGTCATGGACACTAAGTGGAGAAAGGTGAACCTCATTGACCTGGTTGGATACAAACGAAACTCTTCCTCCTTCGGAAGCACAAACGGAAGAAGGATCGATCAATGAGCAAGCTCAGGATCATCTCGCCACGCCCATGACGGTCTTCAAACCTTTTGGCACCATCTCCCTTTTTACCTACCTCACTCCGATCTCAGACCGCACTGACTGGTATCGCGTCATTATGCGCACATTCTTTCAGAGCAGTCGTAAATATCGCTATCAGCTTACCGCAGACGATATTCTGGAAGCCGTTCGAGCTGTCATCAAGATGGAGTATTCTCTCGAAGCATGCAAGGGAGACCTTGAACGCCTGGTGAAATGGGGCAATGTGACGACGCTGTATGATGCGAGCAGAGTGACCACGATTGCTGATTTCCGTTCACCGGTTTTGCGCTATCAAGCCAGCCCGGAAGCGTTAGAGATTGAAGCGTTTCTTGCCAGCCATGCGCACGTCGGCGCAAGCGAGGGCGGACTATTCCAGGGCGATTTGCCGCATCTCTGGCAAGCTCTGCAACACGTAGATCGCTGGTTAAACGACGGCAGCAGCTCCTACACGCCTGAGCGTTGCCAGGAGATTGCCGAACAATGGCGACAGGCATTCACGGCCTGGGAAAAAGTGGTCAATGATGCGGCGCAGTATCTGGGCAGCATGAATCAAAGTGCGCAGCAAGCAATTGACCTGACCTCTTACCTTGCCTACAAAAACATCGTCGTCAACTATATCCAGAGTTTTGCCCAACAACTCGTGCAGCACAGTCGTGCTGTTCGCGCGCTCCTGCTCAAATGGGCGCGTGCCAGGAAAAAGATGGTGCTGCTCGATATCATTACCTCGACTCCGCCACCGATCCAAACGCTGGCGGAGAATCCGACTATGTGGCGCGAGGATGTGCAACAACAGATCGAAGCGTTTGAAGAATGGTTTATCGACGAGAGCAACGTTGAGATGTTTTTGAAGGCGGCCCGCGATGCCGTTGAAAAGGTGGTGCAACGCGCGCATTCCCTGGCCTTCTCCATGCGCCCCCATACCGATTATGTCACGATGCTCCATGCCCTCGCCAACCAGTTTATGCTGGTCGAACATCTGGAGGTTGCGCAACAACTCTATGCCGCCGCCTTCGCCAGCACTACGCCGATCCATCTGCCTGAAGGGCTAACCGGATCGCCAGCGGTGGCCGATAGCCGCAGTGAACGCAAAACATGGCACGAGCCCGCGACCGTCACCCGCACCCTACGTCCCATCTACAAAGGAAATGTAGAACGCGGTACAGAACCACCCATGCGCTCTAACGCCGATGCACTATACCGGCTCAAGCAAAATCACGATGAGCAACATCTGGCTCAACAACAACGCTTTGCGCATCTTTTTCCAACGGACCTGCTCGACCTGGGGACCATTCACACCCTCGATCCCCAGGAACGCGCCGCCATTACCGAGCTGATTGACGGCTGCTTATGCAACCCCGCTCTGGAATATCTGCTCCCGGATGGTTCGCTCGTGACCTTGCTCAATCGTGATGAGCAGTCCTATGTCGCCTTACGCTCAACAGACGGCGTGCTGCTCCTCCCGCGCTATCGCTTGCAACGCCAGCTTCCCATCAGTCATGAGGAGAGGATCGCTGTGACGCTATGAGCCAGGAAGAAAAGCTGGAATATGCGCAGACGCTATTGGACGAAGATCACGATCTGCTCTGGGAGGATGATGATGAACCACAAGTTTCAGCAGACGCCTCACTTCCCTCCTACACCGCACGCACCGTAGCGAGAGCACATACGGCGCTGCTGGATCGTGTGGTTGTCTCCTTACAAGAGGATGTTGAGAGCTTTCGCCTTGTGAGAACCCATATTGCTGCTCTGGAGCAGTGGCACGAGCAACATACTGGCTGGCGTATCCAGCGTGGCACGTCATTTTTCCGTTTGGAGCGTCATCTCCATACCGTTACGCCGGTCTTCCTTGATGAGAAGCTAAAGAAGGCGCGGGATTTTGTGTGCCTGATATGGCTCCTCTGGTTCGCCGAGAAACGCCATCTCTCAGGCGGCGGCAGAAATCAACAATTCCTGCTTTCTCAATTAGCCGACGAGCTACAGAAGCAGTCGCAGAGCGCCGCAGGGGCTGCGCTGGATTTTCGCAATCAGCAGGATCGCTATAGTATGTGGCGTGCGCTCGAATACCTGACAGGTCTGGGTGGTCTGCGCCTGCTTGAGGGAGAAGTCAAGCAGTGGCTTGAAGAGCGAGAGCCGTCGGATCATGAAGCCCTCTACGAATTTACTCCCATCACCCATTCGCTGGTCGAATCGCTGAATGAGAAGCGAGTAGCCGCGATCACCGCCTTGTTGACCGATAGCAGGCAACTTGCGGCTCCTGGCACATTACCACCACAGGCCCGCGAGATTCCCCCCTTGTTTCGCGCCTGGCGCATCTTGCTGCTCGGTCCCGCGCTCTTCCGTTACGACGATGCCGAAGCTTTTCGTGCCCTCGCAGATCAATCTGAGCAGATTAACAATGAGTTGGGGGACACCCTCGGATGGCTGCTAGAATTGAATAGCGATTACGCCTGCATTGTACGCGGAGGCGGCCTCTCGGTTGGGGCTGGTCCAGCACTGACATTGAACGGCGCATACGATCAGATGATCCTGCTGCTATGCAGCTTATTGCGGCAGCAGGTTGAGAGCGAGGTCTGGGTGCCTGACTCCTATGGCTGCCTTCACGTAACCACCTGGGACATTAACCCGCTTTTTAGCGATCTGCGCCAACGCTTCGGTACTTATTGGGGCGCGACCGTTCAAGAGATCGAAGCGAAAGAGCTGCTGGCGGAAGTCTATCAGCGCATGCGCCGACTAGGGTTACTACGCGGCCCCGATCAGGAAGGAAATATCCTCATCATGCCAACGGCTGCAAGATATTATGTAAACTATACGCAAGAGCCGCCAGAGGAACGCAACAGGACACGCTCACGCAGCAAGAAAGCAAGACCATCAGCAGTTCCACCGCAGTTGTCGTTTGACAGTGTGGAGCTGGCCAGTACAGAGGTGGATAACAGTACGGGGGAGGCACCATGACCTATCGCATCGAAGAGCCGACATTGTGGAATGGATCGGCACCGCCATCAGCGCACACGCAAGTACAAATCCTTCAGCAAGTGGCAGGAGGGCCGCCGGGCTATCGGTTGCGGCGCATCATCTTAACCAACTTCTGGCTCTATGAGCATCAAGAGTTCGAGATTCCGCATGGGCGGCTCTTTCTTGCTGGCGATAATCGATCAGGCAAATCGACGGTCCTCACTGCTGCCATCACGCTCGCCCTCGATGGCGATTATCACCCCGAACGTATTGATACCTTTGGCAAAAAAGAGAAGCGCATCGACTATTACATCCTGGGCAGCACGGAATCGAACACGCCATTTACACGCGACTCGCGCACCAGCTATATCGCTCTGGAATTCGAATGGTGCGACATGGATCATCCTCCCTTCGCTTCGGAGCTGCGAGCACTCTGGGAACGTGGCGAGTACCAACGGGCCTCTTTTCTGACGATTGGCATAGCTTTTCACGGCAACAGAAACAACGCCAACCCTATCACTGCCACACGCTTCCTGATTACGGATGGCAAGCGCCTGGAATACGATATTCCCACACTGGTAGAAGGCAAAGATGGTTTACGCGCCTGCGACCTCAAAACATTTAAGAAAACGCTGGCTGAACATGGTCAGGTGTTCGACAGCTCACATGAATACGAGCAAAAAGTCGCGCAATATCTTTTCAACTTTGCCAATGTCAGTGACTTCCGCCGTCTGATCAGGCAGCTGTTGTATTTGCGCCAGCCAAACTTAAACAGCGTGCTCTCCCTGGAAAAGGTGCGTGAATTCCTCGATCAGTCGCTCCCCTCGATCCCTGCTGACCTCATTCAGCACGCGGCAACCACCCTCGAACTCATGGGATCATTACAAGAGGAGATCGAGCGGCGCAAGAGAGCGTACGGGGCAGTGGAAAAGCTGCACCTTGCTCAGCAAGTGGTAACGGTGGCAAAGGCCCGAATTGCCGCCTGCGAGTATGTACATGCGCAGTTGCAGGCGCAAGCGGCCCAAAACGATATCGTGCGTCTCAAGCGCAATATCACGCGAGCAGAACATGAGCAGGAGCGCCTCCAGACGCGTATCAACGATCTGGAGCGCGAACAGGTCGAACTGAGCGGCGCTATCTCTGCCCTGGAAGGAAGCGAAGGATTACAAGCTGCGCGGCGGCTCAATGAGGCTCACGGGGTAGTGACTGAACGGGCAAAAGATTTTACCGAGAAGAGCGAGATTCTTCAAGAGGCTACGGCACATCGAGAGCAAATCGAGCAGGACATCGATACACAAAGCGACGAATTCACGCAGGCCCATCGCCAGAGCATACAACTGCTCACGATGATGCACGACCTCGCGGATCAAGTAGCCTGCTGGCAACTTGCCGCAGATCAATTGATGGCAGCCCTTGAGCAAATGAAACGTTTCTCGCTGGATGCCTCCACCCCGGATATCCAGACGCGCATCTCTTCTCTGCTTGATGTTCCTTTACAAGAGCGCCTGGAATGGCTGCGCACGCTGCGACGATTGCATCAGGACATAGCGCAAGCTACCACCCGACTCCAAACGGTTCAGCAGCAAGAAACGCAGGCGTATGATGAGTTCGATAAAGTGAGCAGGCAGTTTGATAGTGAGCGCGAAAAGATGTATGTAGCTCAGCAAGATTTTACTGATCGGCTCGATACTTTGCTTGATGGAAGCACCTGGCACCCGGATTTCACCGATCTCCACGAGCGAGCAGTTCAATGCTGGAACGAATCGCTGCCGCCGCAAGAGAAGGTGGCACAGATCGGCACGCTGATACAAGCGTATGAGCAGGCTATTGGAGAGGTGCTTGAAGCGATCAAAATATCTCTCCGCCATATACAACAAGAGCTGGCCTCGGCAAGACGACGCCAGGGTGAAAAGAGTGAGGCAGCTAAGCAAGCCAGAATCGCCTATGAGCGGAAGCTTCAGGAACCGGAATATACCCCATATCGCTCAGAGCATCGCCAGCAAGCGCGTGCATGCCTGGAGTCGCAAGGCATTGCTGCGTTGCCGCTTTACATGTTGATCGACTTCGCGCCAGAAATTGATAGCCAATCACCGCTGGCTGGGGGCATCGAGTATCTGCTGGAGGATGCCGGGCTGCTTGATGCCCTGGTCGTGCTGGATAGCGATGCAGTCACAGCAGACGCCATCCTTGCTCAGGCAGGACTCAGCGACTGTCGCCTGGACATATCATATCTCAGCAACGGTCATGGGTCGCAAGAGCAACAGCACATTCCCGCACTCTCTCCTGCGACAGGGCTACTCCAG
>DASTZT010000079.1:0-7219 GCA_035764225.1 Ktedonobacteraceae bacterium | reverse complement strand
GAAACTCTCTTGGTATAACGGCACCGGAGCCATCTTGTACAAGTTCGTAACAACATGTCTGCCGCGTTGTTACCTGTATCATCAATATCCAACAGTTTAAGCCCATAAGGGTGCCGTACCTTTTCCAGTATCTGGTTTGCTTGGGAATTGCTTCAAATTGTTAAAATTATACGCCGTGATCTTCTAAAAGTCAAGGCAAATTCATCCCTGGAGAACAAAGGGAGCCAGAAAAGCATCGTGAAGAATACCACCCTTCAGCTACGCTTGCAGATAGCTGGAAAGCCTGTCACCTATGTGCTACGCTAGTATGGAGCACGGGAGATCGGCAAGGAAGATGCCTGCCTGGAATATTGAGAGTAATTTTCTGAAGAGAGAATAACGTTAAGTAACTGCCTACCCCTTTTTGAGGATGGAGTACAGAAAGGATCTCTGATGAACGCTGCCCAGGTTCTGGTCGAAATGCTTAAAGCCTACCAGGTCAAACATATTTTTGGCGTGCCTGGCGATACCACAATGATCCTGTATGATGCGCTTTACGCGGCTCGTGGCGAGATCAGGCATATCATGGCCCGCGATGAACGCTCAGCCTCATTTATGGCTGATGCGTATGCGCGGCTCTCATACAAGCCAGGCATTACCGAAGCACCGAGCGGAGGTGGAGCGACGTATGTGATTCCTGGGGTGGCCGAAGCCAATGGCTCGTCGGTGCCGCTGATTGTTTTTACATCCGATGTGCCGCTGGTTGATGAGGGCAAGGGCACGCTGACCGCCATCGATCAGCAGCGTCTGTTACGGCCCGCAACCAAAGAGAGCTATGTCGTGAAGCGCCCGCAAATGCTGCCCGATGTAATACGTCGTGCCTTCCGCGCAGCAACCAGCGGTCGTGGTGGTGCGGTCCACGTCGTTCTTCCAGAAGATGTGTTGATGGAAGAGGCAGCCAACCCATCGATCTACGCGGAAGCTGCCTGTCGTGCCTATCCCTCTTATCGCTGTCAGGCACCTGAGTCCGCCCTCAACGCGATGCTTGATGCGCTTCTGACAGCAAAACGACCAATCATCATGGCGGGCGGCGGTGCTGTGCTCTCAGGAGCCTGGGATGAGATCAGACGCATCGCCGAAACGCTACATATTCCGGTGGCGACGACGATCAATGGCAAGGGGAGTATTAACGAAATGCATCCGTGGAGCGTCGGCGTGATCGGTGGCAACGGTGGCCGTCCTTACGCCAATCAGTTATTGGCCGAGTCGGATTGCATTTGCTACCTCGGCTCAAAAATCAATTCACTGGTTACGCTCGGCGGCAAAGTCCCTGCTCCAGATACAAACGTCACCATTCTCCAACTTGATGCCGATCCCAACGAACTGGGCAACAACCTGTCCACGACGATTGCGGCCTGTGGCGACCTGAAAGAATCGCTGAATGCCTTACTTAAACTGATTGCAGCACGCAATATCACTTCACCAGTGCGTGAACGTTCGGTGCAGATGCTGGCTCAACGCGCGCAGGCTTTCTGGACCCAGGCGGCTGAACGCGCAGCCTGTGACGATACCCCAATCGCTCCCCAACGGGTGATCGATGCGCTCTGGCAGCATTCACCTGATGATGTGGTAATTGTTGCCGATCCCGGTACGATGACGCCCTTTACGGCTGCCCAGTTCCGCACACGCCGTCCTGGTCGCTCGATTGTGATTCCGCGCGCACACGGCGGTCTGGGTTATGCCCTGCCAGCAACAGTTGGCGCGGCCTTTGCTCGTCCCGATGAGCGCATTGTCGGACTGGTAGGTGATGGCTCCTTTGGTATGTCTGGAACCGAGCTAGCGACGATTGCCGATTTGGGCCTGCCGATCACCTTGATCCATTTCAATAATGGATCTTTCGGCTGGATCAAGATGTTGCAGCGCCTCTACTATGGTCAGAGATATATGGGAGTTGATTTCTCTGGCAAGATGGACGCGGTACAGGTCGCGGAAGCTTTTGGCGTTCGGGCTACACGCATCGAGCATCCCGATCAGCTTGTACCCGCGCTGAAAGATGCGCTGGCGAGTAACGAACCGATTTTCATCGACGTACCCACGAAATCGGAGCTAGAGGAGGTGCCACCAGTCCACGCATGGCAACAAGCCCTCACATCCCACGCATAGCATGGTAACTGCGACTCACGCTACCATCGATTTTTTCGCGTCTTCGCCTCGAGACGAAGCTGACGAGGGGTACGTGGGATCTGGCTCCATATTGAAAGGAAACTACTGTATGGGTCTTCTTACAGCAGATATGAAGCGAGTCATAGGCGAGCAACGGCTGGGATACGTCGCGACCGTTTGCGAAGATGGCACGCCTAATCTCTCACCGAAAGGGACGGTAGCATGCTGGGACGATGACCACCTGGTTTTTGCCGATATCGTCTCCCCTGGAACCATCACAAACCTGCGGCACAATCCGGCAATCGAGATCAATGTGGTCGATCCGCTGCTCCGCAAAGGATATCGCTTCAAAGGGAGAGCCACCGTGCTTACGCAAGGACCACAGTTTGAGCAGATCCTTGCCTTCTATCGGCAACGCGGCAGCACTAGCCCTATTCAGAGCATCGTCTTGATCAAAGTCGAGCGGGCGCTGCCCCTTATCTCACCTGCCTATGACACGGGAGCAACCGAGGAAGAGATACGCCAGCGCTGGTTACAACACTGGATCACGCTCTGGCACCTCTCTCCAGAAGCCGAATTATAGATCGTGACTATACGAAATATTATCAACTAACAAAACATGAGGAAGGTCTTTATGCGAATCGAAGCAAAACTACAAGAGTTGGGATTGGCGCTGCCTGATGGTCCTCTGTCGGTGCAGTTACCTTTCCCCTGGGTGCGAGTTCGTGGCAAGCGAGCATTTATTTCAGGGCACGGGCCACAAGCGCCCGATGGCTCGCTGGCAAAACCGCTTGGCAAAGTCGGGGCGGAGGTTTCGCTCGAAGAGGGGCAGGAGGCAGCTCGTCTGGTGGCGCTGGCAATGCTAGGCAGTCTCAAACGCGAACTGGGCGATCTGGATCGCGTGACGGGCTGGTTGCGCGTCTTTGGCATGGTCAACTCGGCTCCCGATTTTACCAGACAGCCAGAGGTGATTAACGGCTTCTCTAACCTTATCCTCTCTCTCTATGGAGAGCAAGCAGGAGCCCATGCACGCTCCGCCGTAGGCATGGTGGCTTTGCCCTTTAATATCCCGGTAGAAATCGAAGCTGAGGTAGAGATCGATAGTTGATTAGATAAAGTAAGAACCTGAGCGAGCCATAGGGGCGCTCAGGTTCTTGTCAGGAAAACATCGTGGCTTGCAGAGCTACTGCCCTACAGGCAACATCGCATGGGCTGTGGACATTGCCAACACCAGGACGACAATTAAGCCAAAGTACAACAAGCTCAAGGTGATGCGTGTGGCTATCGGCACGTCATAGTATGCTTGCGCCCCTGGTACGTTGGCCGTTCCTCGCCGCGACCAGAACTGAGAGCCTGCCATCAGGACGAATAGCAGCAGGAAGATCGAGAAGTTACCGTTGATCCATGTCCAGATAAAGAAGCCGAGCAATGCCGCAAAGCCGAGCCACCAGACGCGCCGATCAATCGCGGCCAGCACACGCCCGCCGTCAAAGGGTACTATCGGGACGAGGTTGAACAGGTTGATGAAAAAGCCAAAGTACGCCAACGCGGCCCAGACCAGTGACGCCCCCGGCAGCGTCGCCATGAACAGGCAGAACGAGGAGGCAATGGTGCCTGCGATGGGTCCAGCAATGCCCACTTCCGCTTCGTCGCGTGCATTCTGTGGCATCTGGCGCATCATCACCGCCGCTCCCATCATCGGGATAAAGATCATTGCCCCCACCGGAATACCTTTGAGCTTCATTACCACCGCATGCCCCATCTCATGAATGAAGAGCAGCGCAACCAGCCCTATCGCAAATTGCCAGCCGAAGACGAGCGAGTAAAACGCGATAGAGATCAGCGCGGTAATTCCGGCTCCGCCAAACTTCAGCAGAAATGCTAACGACTTAAATTTGAGCAACCACGTTCCAATACCAACGACAATCGCGCCAAGACTCGCTAGCCTTCCTCGCTTCTTGCCCCCTTCGGCACGACCACGCTCCGAGGCAGCTCGTTGCTCCACGCCTGCATCTACTGTGTAACCATTAATTCCCGATGGCCCGCGATACTCACTCATCAATTCAGGATTATAAGCGTTTACAGGAGGCGCAACAGCATACTCTGGCGAGGCTACATATGGATCGAACGACTGCACCGGTTGAGCAGAACGAGACGACGGCTGATAATAGTCAGGACGTACATAATCTGCAGTTTCTGACGCTCCAGTATATTCACGATATTCAGAAAAGTCATCGGGATGTTGATACACGATCTGCCTCGATTCTGGGTGCTAAAACTTTATTGCGTAATATGATACCACACACACGCTAATGCTCGCAGCAAAGCAGCGTCTGCCTTCTACTTTTTCGCTATCAAAAACATGGCTATCTTAACTATCGACAGCCATTCGCGTTCTCAACCTCAACGCATCAGAGCGACACTTCCTTCCAGATATCGCCGCAGCAGATTGAGCGCCGTCAGCACGGCGAAACGTTTGTTATCGGCGCGGCTGGCTCGCCAACCCGGACCCATGACGGTCGCAACGCCATCTGGCCCCTCAATCGCAATATACATGGTGCCAACAGGCTTCTCTTCCTGTTTATCTGGACCAGCCACGCCTGTGACGCCGATGCCAAAGTCTGCCCCAAATTGCTTGCGGATCGCATGCGCCATCGCGCAGGCGGTCTCTTCGCTTACCGCTCCATGATCTTCCAGGATGGCACGCGGCACGCCCATTTGCGCTTTGAGTTCGGTACTATATGCTACCAGTCCGCCGACAAAATAGGCTGAGCTGCCTGGCACGTCGGTAATGGTATTGGAAAGCTGACCACCTGTGAGCGATTCCATGACCGCCAATGTCATGTTACGCGCCAGCAACTGTTCGCCCACAACGCTTGCCAGCGTCTGCTTATCAGTGCCAAAGACATGATGCCTCAAGGCCTCACGCGCTCGCGCCTCCATTTCCGTGACCATGCGCTCCGCCTCCTCTTTGCTCTGCGCCTTCGCGGTGATACGCACGTCAACGGCATCATTCTTAGCATAGGTGGCAAGGGTGGGATTGTCGCTGCGGATCAATAAGCCAAGCCGCTCTTCAACGGTGGACTCGCCCAGGCCGGTCACACGTAGAATGCGCGTAAAGATCAGGCCACCCAGATCACGGGCCAACCTGGGCACAGCCTCTTCCTCCCACATCCGATACATCTCTCTGGGCACTCCTGGCATGGCAACGATGATATGATTATCTTTCTCCACCCACCAGCCGGGCGCGGTTCCGATGGGATTGGGCAGGCTCTGAGCAGCAGGAATCAGGCTTGCCTGCTTGAGGTTACGCTCTGGCATAGGCGCTCTCATATGGGCGAAACGGGCACGCAAGGTGGCCTCTAGATCAGGATCAACCTGCATCGTCTCCCCCAGTAAGGCGCTGATAGATTCACGCGCGAGATCATCCTCGGTCGGGCCTAATCCGCCTGTCATAATGATGAGATCTGAGCGTTGCCAGGCCCGTTGCAACGTCTCAACGATACGACCCAGGTTGTCCCCAACCTCAGAGACGAAGTAGAGATCAATACCCAGCGTGGGCAAACTTTGAGCTAGATAGGTCGCGTTGGTATCAGTAATATGCCCCAGCAATAGTTCTGTACCACAGGAAATAATCTCGGCACGCATGATTCCTCCTGGGAGCCGCAAATGCTCTTTTTCTGTTGTAATGCAGGATAACGTATTGCTATCCGTGTGAGTACTCATATGATACCATATAAGTCATACTATCAACATATTGTGTCGGGAACATTAGAAAATCAATATGTTGTGCCAAAAGGGTTGATTTCGGCGTTCTTTCCGAGTATACTGAGTTGCGGAGACTTCAAAACAGCCGGCTATCTCGAAAAAATGTGTCTCTATGCAACAAACGATATTTTGCAAAATCAGACAAATTTGGGGTTAAGAAGGAGCTATGACATGTTAGAACAGCAGGAGCGTCCCTCTTCACAAGATGCTACCTCAACTATGACACAGTTGGAAGGGATTCGTCAAAAGGTTTTTATGGATCGGTACTCCTTGAAAGACAGTGCCGGGCAACCGTTGGAATTTCATCCTGAACAAACATGGGCGCGGGTGGCGCGTGGTATTGCCGCGGTCGAGACGACTGAGGAGAAGCGGGCCGAGTGGGAGAAGCGTTTTTATGATGCGTTGGCCGATTTTCAATTTGTGCCCGGAGGCCGCATCCTGGCAGGCGCGGGAACAGGCCACCAGGTAACATTTTACAACTGTTTCGTGGTGCCATCCCCCGAAGACAGCCGCCAGGGCATCCTCGACAACCTCAAGTTAATGACGGAGATTATGGCGCGTGGCGGTGGCGTCGGCATCAACCTCTCGACGTTGCGTCCGCGTGGTTCGTATATTAAGACGGTCAACGGCACCGCTTCCGGCCCCTGCTCATGGGCGCAATTGTACTCGGTGGCAACGGGGGATGTGATCCAGCAAGGCGGATCAAGGCGCGGGGCTCTAATGCTCATGCTCGATGACAACCATCCTGACATCGAAGAGTTCATCACGGTCAAACGCGAGGCCGGCAAAATCGAGCACGCCAACCTCTCTGTCTGTGTTTCCGACGCCTTCATGCAAGCCGTAAAAGACGATTCGGACTGGAACCTGACCTGGCAGAGCGAGGTTAAGAAGACGGTGCGTGCTCGTGCTCTCTGGGACTTGATCTGCACTTCGGCCTGGGAATCGGCAGAACCTGGTGTGGTCTTTATTGACCGCTACAATAAAGAGTCGAATACCTGGTATTACGAAAATATCCGCTGTGTGAATCCATGCGTTACGGGTGATACGCTTATTTATACAGACCGTGGACTACTGCCTGCGAGCGAACTCGCCGAACTTGGAACGCCTATCACCGTGGTGTCACATGATAGTAAAGGTGTATCCATGCGACAGGCAAGCCACGTCTTCCTCACTGGAGTCAAGCCAGTGTACCGGCTTCAGACTACTGAAGGGTACACGGTAAGACTAACCAAAGATCACAAAATATTGACAGGCAAGGGATGGAAAGCGGCAGAGGAACTTATTGCAGGTGATAAGATTATGCTGCTCA
>DASTZT010000078.1:0-4353 GCA_035764225.1 Ktedonobacteraceae bacterium | reverse complement strand
GGTAGCACATGCTCTGGAGCGCATGGAGATGCTCGAACCTGAGCTTATGCGCGGCGTACGCTGTGATCTGCTCTCCTATGCCCTGGCTTATGTTGAGCGTTACCGGGATGACGTTCCACATCTGGAGCAGGAGCGCGAGTTTTTATGTGCAGCCCTGGTGCAAGCGTGGCGGCAGGACCACTATGCCGATGTGCTGCGTCTGGTCGAGGGGCTATCATTTCTGGTCGGACGATTCGATAACGCAGCCGACGCTGATCGCATTTTGCTCTGGGGCATCGAGGCTGCTCGGCACCTTCAGGATCAGCAGCGACAGGCGTATTTGCTTAATCGCCGGGGGAACTTGCTATTCTCTCACGGTCAGGATAAGGAAGGGCGACGGCTCTGGTGGGAGAGCCTGGCTATGGCTCAGGGGCAGAAAGTGTCGGCGTACCTCTGGGAGATGTTTTACAGCTTCGTCCATATCGCTGATATTGTGGGGAATTATAGGACGGCTCAGCATTTTGTTGAGAGACTTCTGCAAGCGGATCGGTTGGATAATCTCGATAGCGCGGCTGTGGCAATTTTCGTCAGAGGCTTTCATGCTCGTTCTATGCATAATTTGCAGCAGGCATACACCGATTATCAGACCTGCCTGCGATACCTCCCTCGTCCTGAGCCTGGAATTGTGCTCTCTCCCGATAGGCAACTTTTTATGATGGTTGTCCAGGCAGAACTGGCACGCGTGCAGGGTGACTACCTCCGCTCATGCGAATACAGTGAGGGTGCGCTCGCCCTTGCACGGCTCTCCAGTGATACCTATACTATTGTCGATCTGTTGATGGATCAGGGGTTTTTCGCTTGCCTGCAAGCTGAGTTCCCTGATATGTACACGATCTGCTCTCAAGTGCAAACCATTGCGTACCAGACGAATGCGCCGCTTTTCCATAAGCGTGTCCGGTTTCTGCAGCACCTGTTTGATGAGGGAACATCGAACCAACGTGCAATCAACAATCCGCGACCATCTGAGTATCTATTAACCCCTCCTGCCATACTGCTAAGCGACCGCGAACTGGAAGTGCTCCAGCTCGTCGCCTCTGGCCTTAGCAACCGAGAGGTCGCCGCCCGCCTCGTGGTGACGATAGGGACCGTTAAAAAACACCTTGAGCATATCTACGACCGGCTCAATGTTTCCAGCCGTACCCAGGCAGTAGCTCGCGGACGCGAACTCAATCTGCTTCCTTAAGCCTGCAAGCTCTTTGATAATAATTCGTCTTTTGGCGAATGACAGCCTCTCCCCCATATGCTACTCTGCCTCTGTTACATCGCCTGTAGTTGCGAATACTACCTTATTTTGTAAATAAAGAGGTTACACTATGGCAAATGGATTCTCTGCTTCCCTCGTTCAGCCGTTGCGCTCTGGCATTTCTATCGCGTTCTGTATACTGCTTCTGCTACTCACCGCGTGTTCTTCTTCCGGCTCTACGAATATCAGCAGCACGCCCACACCGACGCCATCTCCCAGTCCCACGCCGACGCCAGCCATCCCAACGGTCCCCAACGCGCTCACGACATACAAAGGGCATTCCGGTCCCGTAATTAGCGCATTGTGGTCGCCGGATGGCACACGGATCGCTTCCTGTGGCAACGATGGTACCGTGCAGGTCTGGACGGCCAAAGATGGGAAAATGCTCTGGAGTACCTCTATCGACCGCTACGCTTTTGCACTAGCCTGGTCACCGGACGGCAAAAAGATCGTTGGTGGAGGCAGTAGCGGCTCGCTCTTCGTCCTGAATGCTGCCAATGGGCATCAACTGGCTAGCTATCAGGGCCAGGGGGCTTTTATTGAAGGATTGGCCTGGTCTCCCAATGGTCAGCTCATCGCATCAGGCAGCCAGGACGATACCGTGACGATCTGGAATGTGACGACTGGCAAAGCAACGCTGACCTATAAGGGCCATTCAGACGCGGTGGCCCATGTCGCGTGGTCGCCGGATGGCACAAAGATTGCCTCAGGCAGCCATGACGGGACGGTGCAGGTCTGGAGCGCCAGCGATGGACACCTGCTGCTTACCTACAAAGATCATAACGCTCCGGTCTGGCAAGTGGCGTGGTCGCCGGATGGCACAAAGATTGCCTCAGGAACCGGATCTGCTGGAGCAAGTGGGCCTGTGACTGAGAACAATGCAGCGAAAATCTGGAACGCCACGACCGGACAGACACTCGTAACCGTGCCTGCGTCCAACGGTCAGGTTTACGCGCTGGCCTGGTCACACGATGGCAAACGCATCGCATCGGGTGACGGTCAAAACGTCTATGTCTGGGATGCCACGAGCGGGAAAATGGCGCTGCTCTACAAAGGCCATAGCAGCGATGTCTTTATGGTGGCCTGGTCCCCTGACGATAAGTTGATAGCTTCAGCCAGTGCCGATGGCACTGTGCAGGTCTGGCAGCCGCAGCTCTAAATTACGTTGTCTCCCTTAAAAGCTCATGCAGGCGACAAGGGTGCAGGGGCATTTCGCGAATGCGTAGCGCAAATGGTGCCAGCGCATCATCGATGGCAGAAGCGAATAGGGCTGGTACAGGAATAGTGCCAGCCTCCCCAACTCCCTTGACGCCTAGCGGATTGAGCGGTGAGGGCGTTTCTACGTGGTCAATGGCGATGGCAGGGATCTCAGCTGCGGTTGGCAGCAGATAATCCATTAAGGTCGCACTGAGCAGTTGGCCCTCCTCGTCATAGACCAGCCGCTCAAAAAAGGAGCCGCCAATACCCTGAGCCACGCCGCCGTGAATCTGTCCCTCCACTACCATAGGGTTAATCAGCCGCCCACAATCATGCACTGCCGCATATTTCAGGAACGTGACCTGTCCTGTATGCGGATCAACTTCAATGATGGCTCCATGAACGCCACTGGCAAAGCTGGCGTGCGGCGGGCTATAAAAGCCGTCGGCTTCCAAGCCGGGGCCGCCGCGCTCTTGCGGTAGCGCGGGTCCGGGGCGTGCTGCCGCTAGATTCATGGCTGCCAACTTACGGGCATTTTCGCCATAGGTATAGCGTAGCGGATTGGCTTTGATGGCTATCTGCCCTAAGGTCAGCGCACGGTGAGGCGCGTCTTTGACGAAGACGTTGCCATTAGCCAGCTCGATATCCTGCGGCGAGGCTTCAAATAGTTCGGCTGCCAGCGTGATGATCTTTTCGCGCACGTTGACTGCTGCCAGATGCATGGCCGATCCTGCTACGGTGGCAGCCCTGCTGGCAAAGGTGCCGACTCCCCAGTAGAAAGCCTGGGAATCTCCGGTCGTGACCATCACATCCTCTGGCGTAATGCCAAGCTGGTCGGCTACAATCTGGGCAAATACCGTCTGATGTGCCTGTCCCTGCGTCGTGATTCCTGTCGAAGCGAAGACTCGCCCGTCCGTCTCGACGCGAATATGTGCCCCCTCGTATGGTCCGGTCGAGGTGCCCTCAACGTAATAGCCAACGCCAATGCCCAGGTAACGCCCTTGCTGCCTGGCCTCTGCCTGCCTGATAGGGAAGTTGTCATAATCTAACAGGATCTTCAGTTTATCGAGGGATGCCTGGTAGTTGCCACTGTCGTATTTCGTTGGCCCTCCGTCTTGATAGACCAGGCCGACATCCCAGGGGAACTCGTCGGGCTGAATAAAGTTGCGGGAGCGCACTTCCAGGCGGTCTAGCTGTAGCTCGCGTGCAATGCCGTCCATGATGCGTTCCATCACAAAGACCCCGTGGGGACGACCCGCGCCCCGATAGGGACTTACAGGCACTCTATTGGTGTAGAGCGTAGTGCATTCGCTTGCGTAATGTTTGAGCCGATATGGTCCTGGTAAGGAGCAGGCTGTAATCATGGGAACGATGATGCCATAAGGAGTATAAGCGCCCGTGTCGTGGAGAAAGACATCGCGAATCGCCAGCAATGTGCCCTGATCGTCAAAGGCGTAGGCGACCTCGTGAATTTGGCCGCGCTCCTGGTTGGTTGAGATAAAATTCTCGCGCCGATCCTCGATCCACTTCACTGGTCTGCCTAAACGCATGGCCGCAAAAGGTGTCAGTATTTCCTCTGGATAAAAAAGCATAATTTTGGGGCCAAATCCGCCGCCAACGTCGGGGGCGATCACGCGTACTTTGTGCTCTGGCAGATGAAAAATCGCAGCCAGACCGTTGCGAATAGAAATCGGTCCCTGAGTTGAGATCCAGCAGGTGAGCATAGCCTCGTAGCGATCCCAGCGCGCGACGACGCCCCGACACTCCATCGGTATCGCTGCCCCTCGTTCCATCCTCAGCATCTCGCGTATCACATGGGGCGCGCTGGCTATTACCTCATCAGGCTCTCCTACTGTCTGCACAAGGTGAGCGGC
>DASTZT010000077.1:0-2263 GCA_035764225.1 Ktedonobacteraceae bacterium | reverse complement strand
GATTGCCAACGCACCAGTCGTATACCAGCGCGAAACGTCTCCGTCATGTGCTGCCACGAGGGACGCTCTTGTTTTGGAACGCGCTGGAAGCCCCGTTCGGGCATGAAGAAAATCAGGAAGAGCGCCAGGGCCACGTAGAGGCAGCCACCGATCACAATGGGCAGGTTGAGACGCACGCTGGCAAGAATGGCGCTGAAAAGTGCGCCCAGCAGGCTACCAAGCAAGCCGATCTGTGTGGCGCGAACGAACAGCCCGCCCACGCTATCCTCGCCAACCTCACCCGCAATCCATGCCTGCTCGGCTCCATCGGTAAATGTCGCGCCGATGCCAAAAAGACCCTGTGCGAGTACGATGGTCTCAAAGCGAGGAATGGAGCCTTCGAGGATAAAGCCAACGCCAATCACCAGTGTGCCGATAATCACGGCCAGGCGTCTGCCATAAAGATCGGCCAGAATACCCGTTGGCACCTGGAATATGAAGCTAACGGTTTCTAATGCGGTTCCGACCAGCACCAGTTGCAGCGGATTGAGTTTTGCTACTTCGACTTGATAGACTAAATTGACGGTGACGATAAGGGCAAAGAAGAGCGAGCTACTCCCTGAGAAAATCAGGTAAATAGCGTTTGCGCTGAACCTCCCGCGGGATAGAGACATAAGTTATCTTCCCTCAAAAATGCGATAGGGTGGCAGATTGTTAGTATGCCACAACAATAAACATTTGTGTTTTGCGGATAGCGATAACTTGCTAGCATGGTAATACCTCTTCTTTCTCTTCTGTGGAAGTTGCTCAAACTATGCGTTCAGGCGAGGTTGCTTGAACGTGCTGAAAGGATAGTACGAACCTCTGCTATTGGCAAATGGCGAGCGGATGAGTGAGGATGCGAGCTTTGAGGAAAGCGGCAAAGGCTGCCATTTCTGCCTGGGCACGCCACAACCTGCTTTCCTGTTCTTGTAGCGGGGTTTGCTCCCACCAGCCAGTCTGCTCCAACTGCTCGCTTTCTTCCCAGCGTCGCCACCAGACAGGTTCTGCCGCCACCAAACGATACCAGCCAGGAGCAAACGGCACGAGTAAGATAGCAGTTTGGTCGCCTTCCAGGTTTCTTACTCGCTTTGTTGCCGCATAATCGGCCAGCAGAGCATTAAGTGCTTGATAGAGGGGATCTCGTCGTGCAAACTGCATCAGATGTATCCCTATCTGATGTTGTGCTGCGAGTTTATCTTGTAAGGCAAGATCAGGCTTCGAGGCTATCTCAACTGCCTGTTTATAATCGGGATCTGTCGCGTCATGATAGAACTCGATCCAGGGATAGGGACATCCCCAGTTCAGATGTCCTTCACAGGAGGCGCTGGTGCGAAACCCCAGGAGATTGAGTCCAACTACCGGAGCTAGAATACCTGCATCGATTCGTTGTCCCATCTGGTCGGTCACAAGTGAGAGGACGGCTTCAGCTTCCTGCCAACTTGTTCGTTGCCAGTCCAGCAGTTCCTTCATGATCCCTCCTCTATCCAGCCAGAGCCGTGACATTTCTCACACCGCCTCTTTGGGCTATACTGGCCTGATCCGTTACAGGTCGTACAGCGTTGTCGCGCCCCTCCTCGGAGGGTAAAACCTTTACCGCCACAAGAAAAACACTTTTCTTTTTTCCCAGCAATTTCAACATAACCATGATTACAGTGCGGACACGCAACGGTTTCCATAAAACCTCCCTTTGCACTTTACCACTCTTACCTGGCCCGTTGCCCATAAAGGTGGACATTCTTCTGCTATTGTAGCATATTCTTCTAAGCTATTTGAAAAACATTCTTTTGGCTTGTCTGAAACAGACCATCCATTCCACTGCCAAAATAGGCTATACTCGAAGCAAGATCATATACACACTTCTCACCAGGGAAAGGAGCCGAAGATATGCCCAATTATGAGAATACCCCTTCCGCAAAGAGGCCGAAGGTGGCGGGGCCGCGCACCGTTCGCGCACCACGAGGCACAACACTTTCGTGTAAGGGTTGGCAGCAGGAAGCGGCGATGCGCATGCTGATGAATAATCTTGATCCCGCTGTGGCGGAACGGCCCGACGATCTTGTCGTCTACGGCGGCGCAGGCAAAGCTGCACGCTCATGGGCCGCCTTTGATGCCATTGTGTACTCACTGCAAGAGTTAGAAAATAACGAAACATTGCTGGTGCAATCGGGCAAGCCCGTTGGTATCTTTCGCACCCATCCCGATGCGCCGCGCGTTCTAATTGCCAATTCGAATCTTGTTCCCC
>DASTZT010000076.1:0-4819 GCA_035764225.1 Ktedonobacteraceae bacterium | reverse complement strand
GCCATTGCGCGGCTCCCAATGGCATCGTAACGCAGCCATGCGTTCCCGTCTCGCGGCCATACACAGGATCGTTGTGCCAGACGTTGGTGCCTGGTCCGTAGACGGTGCGCCACCAGGAATCGTGCAGGAAAAAGCCCGGAGCCCATTCCAGCGCATAGTTGATATGGGTAGGAGGATACCAGTTTGGCGATCCCTCAGGCCAGGGCGAATAAAAGGTCGTGGGACTTAACTTCTGGTAGACATGGTAGGTGCCCATTGGCGTCGGTAGTTCTGGTCTCCCCGTCGTTATCGGCGCGTTATACACCTCCTGCCCATCCACGTAATCATGCATCCATTGTTGCGAAATGCTAATCACGATCAGCTTATTCGAAGCTGATACAGACGCCAAAGCGGGTCGGCTACAGGCCATCCATACTAGCAGTATCAGAAGCACAGGTACAAGCCTATACATATTTTTGAGAACAGTTCTCACAGACGACCTCCTCCCAACATGGCAGTTATGATCTTTTAGACTGGCCCATCCTCTACAGTAACTGCTCCAGGTCGGCATGCCTACATAGCTTATGTCAAGCAGAAAGAGCCGGAACGCTCCCCCATCATCCGTTTATAGCATCCAAGAGTATAGTATAGAGAAAACACCCTGTGGAAACATCGTCCGCAAGTTTGATTTTGCGGTACTTCTTACGGAGCAAATAAAGCTCGCTCTAAATGAGTAGCAGGACAACATGAATTACAGAAGCATCATCGAACTGATCGTTGCAGCTTTCGAGGCGGCTGGCGTCGTCACCCTGATTATCGGAGCCATTTTTACCTTTGTGATGTACATCACCACGCTGCTGAACCGCAGAATAGATGCTGCAATGGCCTACCGGCAGCTACGACAGAGGCTGGGCCGAGCAATTTTAATCGGGCTGGAGTTCCTCGTCGCCGCCGATATCATTCGCAGCGTTGCCATCGATCCCTCTTTCGCCAGCGTCGGCGTGCTCGGCCTGATCGTCGTCGTTCGAACCTTCCTGAGCTGGTCGCTGGAGGTCGAGATCAACGGCAGATGGCCCTGGCAGCAACCGACTACCCCGGCACAGGAAGCAAACGAGTTTTAACGTAAACAAGGGCAAAAAAGCAAGGTCGGCCCAGGTAGCAACATTGACGTACACATTGCCATGAGGCTACAATGTGCCATAGAGCATAAACATTACGCTGTTAAAAGCAATAAGGAGCCACAGATGCCTGATATGTACGAACGTCTAGACCTTTTGCGAGAATATCGGCATATTGCTATCGTGGGCGTATCGGCTGATCCATACCGTCCCAGCCATTTTGTCGCCATTTACCTCCAGGCAGAAGGGTATGATATTATCCTCATCAATCCGCGCTACGCAGGCCAGACCATTCTGGGCAAGCGCGTCTATGCCACCCTCACCGAGGCCAAAGAGGCGGGGGAGCAGATTGAGGTGGTAGACGTATTTCGCAAGTCCGAAGATACGCCCCCTATCGCGGACGAGGCGATCAAGATTGGGGCAAAGGTGCTGTGGCTACAACTGGGTATTACTAATGCGGATGCTGGCAGAAAAGCGCAAGAGGCAGGGTTGATCTTCGTCGAGAATCGCTGCATTAAAATGGAGCACGCCAGATTTTTCGGCGGCCTGCACACGGTTGGACTCAATACTGGCGTGGTGATGGCGCGCAAACTCTAACCTTCAGGCACGCTTGACACAAAAATACGCCTGGGACGTGCGAGTCGAAAGAGCTGTAAAAACTTGCCTACTGCCTTTAGCCGCTCGGCCACATCTTCTTTTGAAGATGGCGAGATTCGAACTCGCGAAGAATAGATCCCATAGGTTTGTAAGCTCAGTCTGTGAGAGCACGTCCCAGGCTTTGACATTTCGCTTTATCGTTGTTATTTGTCAAGTATCTATACCTACATTGTACATGCCATTCTACATTTTTGTCAAGCCTTTTCGTAGTAAATTTTGCTGTGTTCGAATGGGTTCGAAAAGCCCCTTTCCCGCAACCATGATAAAACGCTCGCACTGTCGTACCGACCAGCTTTAGCGCGTCCAATTTATTGAGCGAGTGACGTTCAGGACGATCAGCGTTCCAGGCCACCATTCAGCAAGCGAGACGGGCTGTACGGGCGCTAAAGCGGACGCGCTAAAGCTGGTCGGTACGAATCTGTCTCTCTCCCCCGATGCAGGGCCGCATCAGTGAAAACTGTAAAGGATATAGCAGAATCCTCGCTGCCGTGTTATACTATTTTATAGTACAGGCGTTCTTTTTTAGCTGAGCGTAAACGAGGATCATACTATGCTCGTCGCTTATGGGCCGGATAGCCGACCGGTGGTTGCGGAAGACGCATATTTGCAACAGCTCCAGCACTGGTCGCGAGAGCGAGCTTTGTATTGCCCCAATTGTCGTGGCACGGTACATATACGTGGAGGCGCGGAAAAGCGCACGCAACTTCACTTTGCACACCAGAAAGGGGAATGCGCCTGGAGCACCGAGTCCGAGTCGGTGCGGCACGCTCAGGGCAAAATCGTGCTCTCACAATGGCTGCGCGAACAATTCCCACAGGCTACGGTTACGCTGGAAGAGCGACTTCCCGAGCCGAACCGGATCGCCGATATCTTTGTCGCACACGCCGATGGGCAACGCTGGGCCATCGAATTCCAGTGCGCCCCCCTTGATATCGACGAGTGGAAACATCGCCATGAAGCATACCGCAAGGCGGGAATCATCGATACCTGGATCATTGGCAATAACCGGAGAGAGAAACAGGAAGCCTTCATTGAGGCCACTCTGGCAAGCGCCCAGGAAATCATGTTCCTTGACCCGCAGGTACAGCCTTGCCGCGTCTGGCTGCGCTGGCCCATTTCACGCCATCTCGCTCTGGAATGGCAGCAGAAAAGTCCAGGCAATAACCAGCGAGCCTATACCCCTTCGCTCGATGGCTGGGTCGGACGCCTGGGTTATGGCGCAACCGTCATCGGTGCATTGCACGAGGTCCACTTTGATGAGCAGGCCAGGCTCATTCATCCGCTTCGCGCCACGATGGAAATGCGCACGCAACTGCTTCATACAATGGAGACGGCTTCAACGCCCAATGCGGAGCTGCTCGCCGCCTATCTGCGACAGAGCGTTGGCGAGGAGGCGCTGCGGATCGCGCTCATTCCGCTGCTGCGAGCCTATCTGCACGACCCGGATCTGCTCCGCCGCTACAATTACGGGCGAGGTCTGCCCGATCAACCACCCAACGAAGCCGATCAAACGCGCATCCAGAAGGCACGCAACTGGTTGGCGAGTATAGCCAGGCGCGGCTATACATTTGAACGTTTGCAAGAGCTGCTCAAGGAGATCCCCTTTGTCGGCCCCTATGCCGCATTTGTGCGTTACGTAGAGATGTTAACGGGTCTATAGCGACCGTTAAAAGCAATCTGGAATGCTGCTGTTATCCTGAGGGAAAATGCGTCGCAAATGTCGTACCGACCTGATTGCATCGCGTCCGCTTTAGCGCCGATACACCTCCAAACTTGCTGCACTCACCGAAACAAGAACGTTTCATATTTCCCTGAGAGCGAATGAAGGGTTTTCTCTGAGCCATTTGTATCGCGATCAAGCGGGGCCTGACCGGGCAGCGAGCTTATGGCTGATAAAGGTGGCCGTGCGCTGATGAAAATAGAGCACTCCATCGCGGCGAAATGGACGCGTGCCGCTAAGATCGTGCCGTTCGTCCTGGACGATCATGGCACGCACTTGCTCGGCTGGCTCTTCTGGCGTCCTGGTATTGGCCAGCCATTGCTCAACCGATTGTAAAAGATAGTCGGTGTAAAGTTGCTCTATTTCCAGACCGCACGCCGTAAAAAGCGTCAGAAGCTCGCTAATAGGGAGGGCACGCGTATGCGAGGGATCGCGCAGTTGCTCGAAACGGTTTTGATAGGCCGCTCGTTCGGGATATTCGCTCGTGACCAGATCTTCGATCACAACCATTCCCTGTGAGCTGCACACCCGTACCATTTCAGCGAGCACGCGTTGCGGCAGTTCGCAGTGATGGAGCGCAAGGCGACAGACGACAATATCAAATGCTTGCTCGTCGAATAGGAGGTGTTCGGCATCACCCGTTTGAAAACGCACGTTGGTAAGCCCTCTGGCCTGACTTACCTGCGTGGCAATTTTTAGCGGCGCTTCGGTGAGATCGAGGCCCACCACCTCGCACCCGGCCTCCGCAAAAGCCATCGCGACATACCCCGGTCCGCTCGCCACGTCCAGCACTCGCGCCCCCGACTGGGGATGAACCGCTTGTACAAGCCGACTGAGGCGTGTCGGATCGACAATCGCAGGATTAGCGGCATAAGCCTGCGCCTGCTGCGTAAACTCTTGTCGAATAAGGGCTTTATGATCTGGCGTAGATGATGACATGCTCGGTAGCTCCTCCAATATGCTCTCTGCTCAGGTACGGTTGCCACATTATATAATCATGCTAGAGATTTGCGCTGGCTCCGTGGAAGCGGCTCTCGCCCTGGGGGCTGGGAGGGGCGAGGTCCGGGTTTGATAGCTGGAATGGGCCTGGTAATAGCTTTTTCGTTGGAGAGCGTAATCTCATTGCCGTGATGCCATGTTTTGAGCGGCGAACCCGCAAGAAGGTGATATGTTGCCTGTCCTGCCATCACCTCGACACACAGGCGGCGACCACGAAACATCAGATGGAAAGCGAGCCGCTTAATACCGTCTGGCAGTCGTGGCGCAAAGGAGATTGCTCCATCGTGAGAACGCAAGCCGCCAAACCCTGCAACCAGGGCAGTCCAGGCTCCCGCCAGCGAGGCAA
>DASTZT010000075.1:0-3509 GCA_035764225.1 Ktedonobacteraceae bacterium | reverse complement strand
GTCATGCCAGCAGTATTTATGGTATACTACCGTAAGCGTAAAAGGATGCGCTTTGGCGGTTCTGATGCTAGCTTGTGACCGGGCTACCTAAAACGAGATCCATCTCATGATCGTTCAGCTTGACGTTCAAGACCTGATGCTTGAGGCGATTCTGTGCATCTGCCAGGTGTTTATTCAGTAGTGTCGTCATCTCTTCGGGCGACATAATCAGTCCTATAATTCCTTCGACTGTGACATGAGATGCAACGAGTTGTCCGTTAACTACGGTCGGTGTGCCTGTGATAGCACAGGGGAAGCTAAAGAGTTGAAAGGCTACTCGCACTCCAGCAGGACTGATTGTTGTGCTGGGTTTTTGCACAGGATTCGATGGCGCGAGATTGAGCACGATCAGGTTATTGATGCTATTCTCTTGCACTTGTAATGGGCCAGATGGGAGAAGTGCTGCCTGGGGCGGCACCTGATCGACGGCTGCCGAGAGCGCCTGGTCGAGCTGGGCCTGCGCGATATTGTGGAGATAGGGACGCAGAAGAAGAAACCAACCCCCACCCACCAGTACAAGCAAGATGACAAGCGTCGTAAGGCAGCCTCCAAGAGAGCGTCTGCGTCGCGCTGGATTAATAACGGCTGGAAACATTTATTTGCCTCTATTATGTATTTGACGTTACTATAATAACGGGAAGGCAGGGGTAAAAGTGACATTCTGGTTCCCGCAGTTCAGCCTCGTACGAGAGGATCTCACCCATCGCTTGCATCATGCGCAGGCATGGTAAACGTCTATTGAATGTCTACATACCTTGTTTGATGAATAGATCAGGAATACTATCATGCATGAAAAAAGCTTGCTAACACTAGAATACCCAAAAATTTTGGCAAAGGTAGCTCAGGAAGCGGCCTTCTCTGCCAGCAAGGAATTAGTGAGAACGCTGGAACCCACTCCTGATCTGGAGGGGGCCAGGCACCGTCTCGCCTTTACCTCCGAAGCCTCTCGTCTGATCGATCTGCATCCCGATGCTGGTGTGCGGGGTGCTCACGATATCCGCCCGCTGCTGGTGCGAGCATCGCTTGATGGCGTCTTGAGTCCTGGCGATCTAGTGGAAATTCTAGAGACGGTTCGCAGCTCTATCTACGTGGCTCGCTTGTTAGAGAGACTCGAAGCTGAGGCATTTCCCCTGCTACGTGTACTGGGCACGGATATTCCGCAACGACCGCAGATTGTGCGGCGCATTGAGGAAACGGTCAGTGAAGAGGGGGAAGTGCTGGACACTGCCAGCTCCACGCTACGCAAACTGCGTTTTGATCTGCGCGGAGCCAACCAGCGTCTGCAAGAACGCCTGCGTACGCTTGTTCACGAGTTTGGTTCCGCTCTCCAGGAGCCGATTATCACGATGCGTAATGATCGCTATGTCGTTCCGGTAAGATCGGAGAGCCGTAGCCATGTGCGCGGTATTGTCCACGATCAGTCATCCAGCGGAGCAACCGTTTTTGTCGAACCGCTGGTGGTTGTTGAGCTGAACAACAAGATTCGCGGGTTACAGATTGAGGAGCGTCAGGAGGTTGAGCGCATTCTGCGCGTGCTCTCCGAGGAAATTGGACGCGAGGCCGATTCGCTCAAAGTTGCGGTAGAACTGCTTGCTGAGTTTGATCTGCACATGGCAAAAGCGCGTTACGCTCGGATGACGCGTGCCACCGAGCCTCGGCTAAACGATCAGGGCCGTATTGAGCTGCGTAACGCTCGCCATCCTTTGCTGACCGGCAAGGTTGTGCCGATCAATTTTCATCTAGGGCGCGAGTTCTTTATGGTCGTCGTTACCGGACCGAACACGGGCGGTAAGACGGTCGCGCTCAAGACGGTCGGGTTACTGACCCTGATGGCCCAGGCAGGTCTACATATTCCGGCGGAAGAGCAGTCGGAGATTGCCGTTTTCGAGGAGATTTTCGCCGATATCGGTGATGAGCAGAGCATTGAGCAGAGCCTGAGCACCTTCTCATCTCACCTGAGCAGGATTATCGAGATTCTGCGCCATGTTGATGCTGAGCGGCAGCGCGGCGTACCGGATATACGCGGCAAAATGTCAGAGACGCTGGTGAAGAAGCCGGAAAAGACCATGTCAAGCTACATGGTTTTGTTTGATGAGCTGGGCGCTGGCACCGATCCAAGCGAAGGCTCGGCTCTGGCCCGCGCGATCCTCTCATTCTTGCTGGATCGCCATGTCACAACGGTCGCCACGACGCACTACTCCGAACTCAAAGCCTTTGCCCATGAGCAGCCAGGAGTTGTCAATGCCTCGGTCGAGTTTGATATCGAGACGCTCTCGCCCACCTATAAGCTCAGCATTGGCCTACCTGGACGTAGCAACGCGCTGGCAATCGCCAATCGGCTCGGACTTGATGGGCGTATTATCGAGCAGGCGCGCGAATTTCTGGGCAGCGCCGGAGTGCGGATGGAGAATCTGCTGGAGGGGCTGCAATCCGAACGCAAGGCGGTCGATGATGAGCGTTATCGCCTGAGCATGGAGTTGGCTGAAGCCGAGTATCAACGTCGCCAGTTGGAAGAGGAGCGCCATAAACTGGAAGAGCGGCGTGTGCAGATCCTCAACGATGCGCGTGAGCAAGCCAGGCGCGAACTGGAGCAGGTTCAGGCCGAGTTGGCGCGGGTCAAAATTAATGTACGCGCTCCTAATCTGACGCGTGAGCGCCTGGGCGAAGCTCGTCAGAAGGCGCGGCAGCTGGAAGAGAAAGTGGTCTCAATTCCTGAGCCGCGTCGCGTCAAGGCAGTGGAGCCGCAGCAGGAGCGGTTGGATGGGCCGATCCAGGTGGGAGATACGGTGCGTGTCCTATCGTTTAACCAGAACGCCGAAGTGGTGGGCCTCTCGACCGACCTGAACGAGGCTGAAGTGCAGATGGGCGCATTACGCGTCCGCGTCAATGTGGACAACCTTGAGCGTCTCAGCAAACGCAAAGCAGCGGTGGCCGAACGATCTGCCAATATCGTCATACCGCACCTGGAAGATCGTCCTGCGGTTGCCAGGGAGCTGGATATGCGTGGCTGGCGCGTCGAGCAGGCGTTGGAGGAGCTGGAAACATACCTCAATGACGCCTCTATGTCTGGCATGGCTTCTGTGCGCATTGTGCATGGCAAAGGGACCGGCGCTCTGCGGGCTGCTATTCGCGAGCAATTAACGCGTCACCCTCTGGTCAAGTCGTTCGCCTCCGCCCCACCCCAGGAAGGCGGCGACGGAGTAACCGTCATCAAACTCAGCGCCTAGCTCCGATGATCTCAAAGAAAATGGCAGGGGACGACCAGTCTCCTGCCTCCTCCAGCAGGGCAAGCGCGAGGCCCCCACTCCATTTTCCCCTCATCCCCTTGCCTCTACTGCCTCCCTCGAACGTTGCAAATTCCTGTTCGGCTCTGATTGTTGGGCATAATACAATATTGGGGCAACGCTGGTAGGGGCAAGGGGCTGGGATGGGATGGGGCCTTGCGCTTGCCCTGACCATTCCCTCCGACG
>DASTZT010000074.1:0-11269 GCA_035764225.1 Ktedonobacteraceae bacterium | reverse complement strand
CTTAAAGCCCAGCAAGACTTTGTCTATGCGGAAAACGAGCAGCCGAGCGGGGAAAGCTTGCTGTCGGCACAGAAGCAGGAATATCTCCTGCTGCACCTCCACCTTGCCAGTACCTATCGCGAGTTGCAACAGATCAACGCTGCCATCGAGCAATTTACCACCACGCTGTCAATGATTAATCGCGACACGCCATTGGGCCATGTTGCAGAGACACATTGGGGAATCGCTCTGGCGACATTCACTCAAGCCAATATGACTTCAGGCGGCATCCAGAACAAGATCACCTGTAAAGAGAAATTGCTGCACCGTGCCCTGGAGCATGCAGAGACGGCCTACGTGCTCTATCGCTCTATCGATGAGCAGCTGCGAGCAGCCGCAGTGATGTGCCAGATTTCCCAGATCGAACAGACGCTGGGAGAGCGAGAAAGAGCTAGCCAACATCTAGAAGAACTGCTGAACGCCTGGAAATCTATCCTTGATGAACCCGAAGCGACGACAGCAGAAGCCTTGCTCAAACAACAGGAGGCCGCGGGAGTTGTTTCGGCTGCCGCCTGTGCCATTGCCAACATTGAGCTGGAAGCAGGGCATCCTGAGCAGGCACGCCCTCTGGCAGAAATCGCCCTGACCGCTGCCAAACGCAGTTACAAGCTCCGGCGTGCCGACGCTTATATTATGCTAGGTCGTATATTGGAACAGATCAATCCGAAAGATCCAGAAGCGGAAAAAGCCTTCCGTCAGGCCACACGTGTGCTGGCCGACACTGAGCGAATCCCGGCACGCATTCAGGCCCATATGCGCCTGGGTCGCCACCTTTTCAAGATCGGAAAAACAGAGGAAGCCGAACAAGAAATAGAGCAGGCTCATCATCTTTCCACGCTTGTATTCAAAAGCGACCTTACAGCTCCAACCGAAGATGTCACTCCCACGTAAATAATATATAATACAGTTGATAGCTTGAAGCAACCATTGTCAGATCCCGGTAGAGCTGCTGGGAAGGATCGCTTTATGAAACCGATTACAGGCCAGTACGAGTGCGTGCATCGCTCCGCGGTCGGTCTTGATTACTTCACTTCTCGTATTGACCGTGTCACATTGCAGGCGAATGGACGTTTTATTCTCACAGTCCAGAGCCAGAGCCGCCTTGCCAACGCCGCGCAATCCCTGGTGAACGGGCAGCAAGTTACTGCCGCCGCTCCTGAGATCCGGCGCGAGGGCAACTATACCCAGCAAGGGAATAACCTCACGCTCAATTTCGATGATGGCGGACAGGAACGAGGCGCGGTCAATATCAATGGCGAGGGGCTACAACTTGGACCAAATTACTTCAACAAAGTTTCTGATTCGACGCTGCTACCTCCAACCCATCGTTTGAAAAAAGATATGGAGGATATCGCCAAAGGCCTAAAAATTGCCAGCGCGATTGGTGGCATGGCCGTAAAAGCTGCAAAAACGCTTCAAGATACGCTGCAACCGGGTCAGTCGGGCAAACAAGAGCCATCATATAGGCAACCCGTTCAGCAAGCCACGCCGCCACCTGTCCCTCCTCAATCACCGCAGGCGGCACAGCAAAGGCAGACGCCTGTCAATAGCCCCCCACCGCCAGTACAACCGACTCAACAGCCACAAACTCCTTCCCACCAGCCATCGCCCGGATTTGTGGAAGCGATCTATTGCGATCAATGTGGCGCACGGTCTCGCCCCGGCAAACGCTTCTGCAACCAGTGCGGTGCGCAAATGCCATAGAACTGCTAATAAACAACGCGCGGCTCACTTTGGATGCTCTTTCACGAGGTATTCGTAAGCGGCAATAATGCGCTGCATTTGCCGCTGATCCCCTCCTCGATCAGGATGATACCGCTTGGCCAACGTTCGATAGCGACGCTTAATCTGTTGCGCCGTGGCATTGGCAGGCAACCCCAGCACCGATAGCGCCTGTTGACGCTCCAAGAGGGTACGTGCAGGATTAGCACCGCTGTGCCAGAATGAGCGTACTCCTAAGCGAAGAATATCCCAGAGAAGTGCAGCAAATGATTTTGGCGGCTGTGAACTCATCTTTCTTTCTGCCCTGTCGCTATGATATACAGCATCCCTTATTCATCGGAAAATGAAACGTAAAAACCAATTTATCCGTGAACTATAAGACAGGAGCTTGCAATGACTCTATTCTCCTGAATGTTTCTGAAATAGTACCACTTATTATAGTGTCACAAGGAGGTTATAAAGCTATGTATGAAGATAACCCACGTCATGAGAATCACGATAGCGCCGCGAACGACCGTCTCGCCGGAGATGCGAACCACGCAAAAGGGCGGGCCAAAGAGAGTTGGGGGGCGCTCAGCGGTAATGAGCATCTCAAGGCCGAGGGTCAAAAGGACCAGATGGCAGGAACAGCCCGTGCTCGCAAGGGTCAGTGGAAAGAGCGCATCAAAGCCTGGATTGACCGCATCTAATGTCTGGAAACTGGTGGCGACAGGGCATACAAGCATTCTAATGAATAGCTTGAGCCACATTGAAGCAGAAAAACGCCTGTAAGGAGGACTCGCAATGACAACAAAAACTCAAGGGTCTACAGCCAGCACAGAACAAAACCCGATTCCCGAAATTGAGCAGGATGTTGTAAAAGAGGCTAAAACCTTCCAGGCGTTTTTTAACAAATTTAATAACGACTGGTGCATGAACTTCGCAGGTTTGATAGCCTATAACCTGCTAATGGCCATGCTTCCTATTGCTATTGCGCTCATCGCCATTCTTGGAGCGTTTTTGGGCGATCCGACGATACGCAATCAAATTTTTACGGAGATCACTAATGTCTTTCCAGGGTTAGCCGCACAACAAAATGCGTTCAATCTTGCATCCCAACAACTTGGCAAATCAAGCGGCATCTTGTGGGTCATCGCGATCCTGCTCGCCATCTTCGGCGGTTCCCGCCTATTTATTACGATAGAAGCATGCATGGACATCATTTATCGCGTTCGTCCACGCCCAATCATCCGCCAGAATGTGATGGCGATTGCCATGCTACTGCTCTTTATTATCCTGATACCAATTATGGTCTTTGCGTCCGCCGGACCATCGCTGGTCTTCTCAGTCATCCAAACTACCCCGTTAAAAAACGTGCCTGGGCTGAATTATCTCTTTGGTCTTGGAGGAATTCTGGGCGGCTTTATTGCTTCCTTCATTCTGCTCGAAGCCATCTACGTTATTGTCCCCAACCAGCGTATCAGCTGGCGTCATAGCTGGCGCGGGGCAGTCATTGCCGCAGTCGCATTGACCCTTTTCTTTACTCTTTTCCCGTTCTATACCAGTCGCTTTCTCGGTGGCTACGCAGGTCAGGTTGGCTTTGCCGTGATCCTCTTGCTCTTCTTCTACTACTTTGCCGTGATCCTGCTGCTAGGTGCTGAGATCAATGCCTACTTCTCTGAGAATGTCCGTCCCCTCCCTAACGATCTGGCGACATTCGTCAGCACAATGGCGGGCAAATTGAATAAGGACATTCCAGAAACCGAGGCTCAATCGCACCAGAATGCGAAGCCCACCGATAGAGCCGATAGAGCGCATATTGCCGATGAGCGCGAGAAAGAAGAGCGACAACGCCAGGCCAACCTGGAAAAACAACAGCAGATCGCTGGGCGAGCAGAGGCTAAAAGCAGCCCCAAAAAGCCAAAAAGTCAACGCACCTCCAAATTAAGCACAACCTTCGGGGTAGTGGCAGGCTCGACGCTGGCCTTCTTGATAGAATGGCTACGGCTGCGTCGTACGGCAAGGTAGGCAGTTCGCTCTCAGAGAGCACATTCCATCATTAAGCTAGCAAGGGAAATTTAGCAATCGCGTTATAATTCTTGACGCAACCCGCATTGATCTGTTACACTTTGACTCAACCAGATAAAACGCCTCGTATAGTAATAGCACATTCTGTACCTAACGTACGCTCGGCAGGTTGTGTCTTCCGTAAGAGGTCAAATGTATGCCCAGTGATAGCCCATTATCCACCGATAATAGCCAGGAACATCTGCAACTACTCAAAGCTTTTCGCGAAAGCGAAATTTTGCGCGAGTTATCGGAGCTATTAGCCTCCTCGCTTGATCCCACCCACATCCTCCAGATCCTGGTAAAGCGCACAACCGAGGTCTGCAATGTGCAGCGTTGCGCCGTCTGGTTACTCGATGAAGCGCGCACAGTCTTTCGCCCTTCCGCCTATCACCTTGCCGCGTCACATTTGAACAATCGGGATGTGCAGGCAGCCGACAACATCTGGTGGCATCACAGTTCATTGCCATTTAATAGCCCTCTGATTCATCGTCTCTTGCTTACAAACGGCATTTTGATTGAGGAGGATCTCGGCGCAGAACCGAGCATGCGGAAGATCGCCGAAAATTTTCTGGTACGTTCGGTGCTCCTGGTAGCGCTGGTGCGAGAGGGACGACCAGTCGGAATGATGTGCATTGACGATCCCGGCCAACTGCGATCATTTCCAGAAGACTTGCAGCAATTAGTGCGTTCTATCGGCCAACAGGCGGCCATTGCGATTGACAATGCCCGTCTCTATCAGCAGGCGCAGACGGAACGTCAACGCGCGGAGCGGCTGATTGGGCGAGCGCAATCTATTTATCAAGTGGCAATGGCCGTCAACTCCGGCTCAGACCTGGCAACCGTACTAAACATTGCCGCAGAGCACCTGGTTCACGGCCTGAGCGCCAATGGAGCAGCTATCGTCCTGCTAGAGCACGATACCCTCTCGCTAGTTGGTCAGAGCAACCACCATCCTCAGCCCCATTCCGGGCCGCTCGCCTCAGCAACCGCCTATATTCCCTCAGCCAACCTGGCAGATTTGCCGCATTGCATGGCGGCGGCAGAGCAAAAAATGCCGCTCTTTGTCACATTAGAAGAGGCGGCAGAGCGAGAAAAATTGTGGTATCACCAACTTGGCCTGGATAATGTGATGATTATTCCGCTGATCGTGGGCGCTTTAGAGAAAAGCGAGACGACAGACGATAGCATGCCATCTTTTAACCACACCACCTGCCCTGGCTTCGCCTTTGTCGGCTATCATCGCCTGGACCGCTACCCATCGCCCGGACAATATGCTTTCGCCAGAGATATCGCCGCTCAATGTGCTTTAGCCATTGAAAAAGCCAACCTGCTCGCTGAAGCCCATCACGCCGCCGCGCTTGCTACTGAGCGCGCGAATACGCTTGATGCTGTCTTTAATGCCATGACCGAGGGCATTATTGGGCTTGATATGGCTGGGCACGTTATGGTTAGCAATAGAACAGCCTCGCATTTCCTGGGCGTCCCTCAACGCGCTCATGGACAGCTGACGCACTACTTAAAACGCAATCCGATCTATACCCTACAAGGTCGCCCCATTCCTCCCGAAAACTTTCCCCTCTCGCGTGCCCTTCGGGGTGAACGCGTTCGCGGCGAACGTTTTATGACCAGGCGGGCCGATGGCTCCGAGCGTTCCGTAGAAGTCAATATCGCTCCCCTTTACGATGGCGAGGCCAGACAGATCGGCATTGTGAGCGCCTTCCGCGATATTACCGAGCAAGTGCGCATTGAACAGCGCATCCGACACGCGTTAGACACCATGCTGCACGCTGCTGAAGAGGTCTCGAACGTGACAGATATTCGAGAGATCCTTCATCGCGTCCTGGCAATGACGATGACCACACTGACTTGCGAGCGCGGCGTGGTCCAAATTTTTGATGAAGAGCAGCAGACATTTACGCCACTGCTCTCCATCGGCTTTACGATTGAGGCCGAGGAGCAATGGTTGCAGGAACAACAAGCCTGGTTGACTCCTCAGGACGATCATCTGGCAGAATTTCGCTCCTTGCTCCTGGCCGGACATGCAACGCTGGTGAGCGCAGAACAATTTAAGGAAGAACCCAACCCCTTCACTAACACGATGGTGCTTGCCGCCCCCATCACCCACAACAGCCAGCTCCTGGGCGTGATGCTGCTCGACCGCTCTCTACCGCCCAGAACTAGAAAGAAGCCAGGATCGAGGAAACATTCCACCATCGTCAAGCACAACATCCCTCACCCCTTTAGTGTCTGGGATATTGCTGTGGCCGAAGGCATTGCCCAGTTCGCGGGGCTGGCTATAGAGCAAACAAGGTGGCAACAGGAAGCCGAAATCGCTCGTACCAATGAGGCCATTATGCGCGAGTCAAACGCGCTCAAAGACGAGTTCCTGGCTATTACCGCTCACGAATTCCGCACGCCGTTGACGGTAATTCTGGCCCATAGCCAGATGATGGAGCGCGTGTTGCGACGCACGCCAAATGTCGATCAAACGCTACGAGACAAACTTCAGGATAGCATCTCTTTTATTGATATCCAGGGCCATCAGTTGACGAATATTGTCAATACATTTTTAGAGGTAACACGGCTTAATCGTGGTCAACTGACGCTTTCGCTGGAGGAGGTCAATCTGGAAGAGGTTGTAAAGCAATCTGTAGCGAACCATAGCGCCACCTCACCTATTCATCAGATCAGCTATAAGATCGAGCAGAGCCAGCAACCATACCTCGTGGACAGCGATAAACCTCGCCTGCAACAAATTTTTGCGAACCTGCTGCAAAATGCGATCAAATATAGCCCGCTTGGCGGCCCCATCACTATTTCACTGAAGCAATGCAAACATGGGGCAGAACAAAACATCATTGAAATTTGCGTAGAAGACAAAGGCATTGGCATCCCCAGAGAAGCTCAGTCGCGCCTTTTCGAACGGTTCTATCGCGCTCCCAATATCGAAGGGAGCGGCGCAAGGGGCGTGGGTTTGGGACTCTATGTTGTGGCGGAACTGTTGCGCCTTCACGGTGGCACCATCCATGTGGAGAGTAGTGGCATTGAAGGGGAGGGCAGCCGCTTTATCTTTACGCTGCCACTTTTAGAAAGACAAGAACGTTCCGATGAGTGAATTGCGTAGCTGGCTCCTCGCTCTGGCACAAGAATTGATGGAGCGCGAAGGTTTTGCGGACGCCTCTCACGACCACGACCATATTGTACGCGTTATGGCGCTGGCTGACACCATTCAGGCACAAGAAGGGGGCGATCTGCCAACGATCTGGGCGGCAGTCGCCTTTCACGACATAGGGCAGGAGCGTGAACGCCTTTACGGTGGCGATCACGCGGTCATCGGCGCTGAACTGGTGGGCGACCTGCTTAGCAATACCCACTTCCCCCAGCAAGCTATTCTCGCGGTCCAGCATGCCATTCTCGATCATCGCATGACCGGCGGAAAGTATCCACGCTCTCTGGAAGGGCGCATCCTGTATGATGCGGATAAAATTGATTGCCTGGGAGCCATCGGCATTGGACGGCTCTATTGCATTACAGGCCGCTACAACCAGAAAATTTACGCCCCTCTACCAGAGGACATCATTGAGCCTGTTGATCCGCTGGTCGTACGCACGCTGCGCCGCCGACCAGACTACTCGCCCAGCATTGAATTTCAACTGCTCTTTGACAATTTGCTTGAGCGCATGACGACAGAAACCGGCAAAACATTAGCTCAAGAACGTTATGCCTATATGAAAGACTTCTTTCAACGCCTGCAACTGGAGGTGGAAGGCAAACTTTGAGGACAGGGTAATCCTCCTTGAAACTCCGAGCGACAACGACGCTGTCGCAGCTAGTAGCTCCCCGCTTCATCGTGGGAGCGCTCAGTCGCTCGGCAAGGAGGGTTCCTACGGAGTTTCGCCTTCCAGAATAATGTAATTAAACGTTGTCCGTGCGGTCGTCGGGGCGGTTAGATGAACCGTAAAGCCCAAACGCGGCTGCAAAGAAACGTACTGCACAACGACCGGCCCAGGATTGCTTGTGAGCGTTACTACGACCACGCTCGCTGCTGTAATAGCAGAATTGGTCACAATCACATCATTTTGCCCATATTCAAACACACCAGATCCAGACACTGGCTTCTGCAGAATAGCACTTCCCACTCTATTTGCCGCATTCACCACAGGCATACGGATACTCGTCTCTCCAGTCTCCTGACGCAAAACATCCACAGTCGGTAAACGCGCACTGGTTATCCCAATCTCTTTCCCCCATACATCCACAGCCGCTAAGCGCATGCCGGTTACTTCCACTTCTTTCCATGTTGTGTTTATAGCTTGCTCATCAGTTTTGCGTGCCTCGTAGTATCCTCCTTCGGCAGCATCAACCGGGCGTTCAATGGGCCGGGCGGCAGCGATGCTATTGGCAGTTTGTAGCCGCACCTTTGTGGTATGTCCCGCCAGACGCTGCTTACTTTGTGCCAGTGGCGTCGGCACTTTGGCCGAGTCCAATTGAGCGGCTTTCGCTGCATCCCCATCTCTACTTTCGACAAGCCCACTCACGCCGCCTTGCACAACAGCTCTTTCGGCGGTCATCGTGGACCATCCAGGCATGGCGATCCAGGCCGCGCTCTCCTCAGAGATACCCTTTGGCAAGCGCATCGGCAATTCGGTACTTTCGACCACCCTATTGACTCCTTCGCCAGATTGAGCCGATGGCAGCAACATTTCTACCTCTCCTGACAATGGCGCAGGCGATGCAGCCGCTTCTTCGGTATGCAGAGCCGAACCGAAGGCAGCCAGCGATGAAGTCAGCCGTTGTGCCAGGCGTACCAACATATTAGCATTTTGCGTCGTAGCAACCGGTTTCCGTTCCATGTCAGCATTTCCCGACAGAGCCGGATGCATCGATGACGCGGCCTCTATAAAACCACCTGAGTGGACCACAGGCATTGCTTTCGATTGTAAGCTTAAACGCGGTGGAATAAGTGACGCTCCATGCGCTACATGTTGTGCTGTATACATAGCGCTATCTTGCTCATCTTCTTGCCACTGCAGTGGAGAACTCTCTTCAAGTGTTTTTTCTACCGAAGCAGAAAGATCTAGTCGCTCCTGCGCAATCCGCGAGTGCCATTTACGCTGGGCCTGTTGATCACGATCATCGTTCAAAACCATCACTACCCCCAATATCCAGACTCAAATTTCTATTGCATACACGACACACATTGGAACATACAGAGGCAGTATAGCATAGACACTGGCTAGAAGTAGAACCAGTAGCACATTTGGGTGAAAGGGTATACTGAACATAGGTTGATCAACATGCCTATTTAATGGAGGAATGTTGGCAAAAAAGATTTATATACTTGAAAGTTTAGTGAGGGAACGCTACAATAAGCTCGATCTTATCGCTGAATAAGATTGAGTGCAGTATTACTCTAGGTGTAGAGAAATGTAGATGTATTGCACAAAATAAGGAGGAAACATTCCTGCATGAAACTGAACGGAACGCACAAGTTTAAAGTACCAAGCACTCAGGTTTTTAATGCTATTCTCAATCCAGAAGTCCTAAAATCCTGCATCCCCGGCTGCGAGTCGGTCCAGTACCTGGATGCCAATACAATGCGCGTAAGCATGACCACTCCTTTGCCCGGCTTACGTGGACCCTATGGCATCCCTATCACCATTATCCAGCGCCAAGACCCCAATTTTCTTGAGCTACAGGTCCAGCGCAAGGGTGCAGGTGGTTCCGTTACCGCCGTCAGCAAGATCAATCTGACCGATGAGCCAGATGGCACATTGCTGGCTTACGACGCGAAAGCCGAACTTGAAGGCACCGCCGCCATCGCCAACAACCCGCTTGGCGAACGCGCCATTAAAGGCTCCCTCGGCTCCTTCTTCAAAAACCTGGATGCCGCCATTACCAAATAAACGGGCGATCCTGTAGGGCAGGTCTTGCACCTGCCCCTACGGCCCCATACGGATAATCGCGCAGACCAGTTCGGCCACCGGAGGCGTCAACACGCCATCGCGCTCCACCAACCAGCCATCGAGCTGCTTGCGTAATTCGGCTCGCGTCCCGGCATCGGCAGGCAAAATCAGCTGTTCCTGCAACTCGTCCAGCGCAACTTCTATGGTGGGATAGCGCATCGTTTGCGGCATCTTGACGATCTCAACATCGGCATAGATCTCTATATCATACATGACATCTAATGCATGGATATATGTTGGCGGCAGTGCTCGTTCGCTGCCATGAAAATGTCGCCAGAGGGGATTCGTGATCCAGTCGAAATGGACGGCACGCATATAGATATAGCAGGATTGGCGAGTAGCCTTGCGCATTTTCGTCAGAAACGCTGCGAGATCGCGAATGGGGTAGAGCACATGGCTACAAATCACAATATCGGCGCTAAGATCATCAGGGGCATCCTGCCAGGTGGTAGGGATATAGCTGATATTGGCAAGCTGCTTCTCGGTCGCATCCTGACGCAGAAAGTTGAGCATGGTGACGTTCGGCTCGACGGCGATGATTTGTCTGGCCAGTGGTGCCAGCGCCAGGGCAAAACGCCCGGTGCCCGCGCCGACATCCAGCACTGTCATCTGCGGCGTAACGACCTGGCGCAACCGCTGAAAGAGCGGATCGCTGTCAACGGTATCCTTTGTGGCACGATGAAAGCCGCGAGCACGCCGGTCCCAGAAGTCGGCACTGTTCCGGCCAAGCTGTGCATAGGCTGTATCCATCTGTTGCGCCCGCGTGTCAATCAACGCCTGCCAACGTTCGATAGCATTCTGCATAGAGCTAGCCTTCTGAGGAGGTTGTGGTAGGAGCGGCTATTTTTTCCTTGAGACAATCAAAAAACTGTCCGGTCAGCTTCTCGGCTGTTCCTTGCAACAGGCGCGCGCCAACGCTGGCGATGGTGCCGCTAATGACGACCTGCGCGTTCCAATCCATACGCGTCTCCGAAGCATCTACCGCGACCAGGTTCATCGTACCGGATAGCTCAACGGCGCTCCCTGGCGCTTTGCCTCGCCCCTTCACTATCATCAGCTCAGGCTCGCGCATCTCCGGTCGCGTGACATCGAGGGTGAATTTGGCCTTGACCGGTCCCACCCCAACGGAAATAACGGCCTTCCAGTGCTCCGGCTCCAACTCTTCCAGGCTCTGGAAACCGGGAGCGCAGGAGGCTACTTTGTTGACATCTAAAAGATAGGCCCATACCTTTTCAATGGGAGCCGCGATGGTCTGAGTACCAGAAAATTCCATAAGGCGCTTGCCCTTTCTACACAACTGACAATGGTCTAACGCCATCATCCAGCGATGTTTTCTGCTTCAATAGTCAGCAGGTATTATCCTTCGTTGCGAACGAGATATGCTTGTGGGTTGCTTTCAAACAGCCGCTTACAGGCTGGACAGCAAAAATAGAAGTCTCGGCCATCATAGCTGCTGCGATGACGAGCATTGGCTATTTCCACTATCATACCAC
>DASTZT010000073.1:0-4035 GCA_035764225.1 Ktedonobacteraceae bacterium | reverse complement strand
GAAAACCTTTGTTTATTGCTCCACCGGTCGTACCGACGTTGGTTGCTCTGGCGCAGGCTCGCCACAGACGCTACAGAAGCGGGCGCTGGTCCGGTTCATATGTCCGCAGGGCCAGACGCGCAAATTGAGCGTGCTTTGTGGCGTCGTGGGGAACGATTGAACAGGCGGTGGCGGCGTTTTTGTTGCCACAGCGGCAGGCGTTGTAGCAGTCACGTCGGCAGGTTTCTGCTGATTCTGCTGCGGTGACGGTTGAGGTTTTTTCTCAAGAGGCGTCCCAACAACTTTCTTCTTGCGCCGTCGCATCACAGCTCCAAAGACCACCAGTAGTACGATGACTGCTAATGCCGCGATGCCAATTGCCCAGACTTTCAGCGGAATAGCTATCGGCTGAGCCGTGATACGGGTTGGAGTTGAGACTGGACGGCTCTTCGGCGTTGGTTGAGCAGTAGGCGTTGGAGTTGGCAAGCCCTGCTCCACGTCTGCCTGTGTTCGCGCGTAGTCCAGGTAGGGGGTGACGGCAGCGAACGAAGTATATTTTTTCGTCAGCTGCTCAAACTCCTGTTGCGCTTTGTGCCAGTGGCCCGGCGTGCTCGCGGAGTAATCGGAAAATGCCTGGCTCCATAGTTGCTCAAATGGTCCCGGCGTCGTATTCAGCTTGAGACTTTGCACCAGATCAGCGGCGCTATTGCCAGCCTGCAAAAAGCTGGTGCCTCCCAGTCCGTTAGGAGAATCGGGGCTGCCAAGCCCAAAACTGACAATGCCTACCACCGTGCCGTTAGCGTCGAGCGCAGGCCCGCCGCTATCGCCATGCTCCACATTGCCTCCCACCTGGATCACTGGTGCGCCACTGTCCGTCGTTTTGATCGAACTGACGTTGATTTTATTCACCGACGAAGTGAGCAAGTCGGTCGGCTTCGTGCTGACATCTCCATTGCCGGGGAAACCGATGATCGTGAGCGTGTCCTGTTGCTGCACATTGGAGGAATTGCCTAACTGTACGCTTGGCGTGTCAAAGCTGAAAGATGCATGGATAATCGCGACATCTTTCTGGTCGAAGACGCTCTCACTTTCAATTTTGTCAACGATGGCATGAAAGCGCGACGGCACATCTTGCAATGTGGGGGCAACCAGTGGTCCTGTATAGTCCGTGCTCAGAAAAGCTTCGCTGGTGACTTTGTCATAGATGGGCGTTGATTGCAATAGACCGGTGGCGAGTTGCTGGGTTACCTGGGTGGCTGTAACCGAAGTCGAACCCGGCGTGACGTTACGATTAATATAATTTGCCACATCCTGCGCCGCCTGCGCATAGAGAAACTGGGCCAGCGTTTGATCTTTTGGGGGGTTAACGACGTGATCCGCCGTGAGAATATCACCATTAGAAGTGATGAACGTTCCGCTTCCTGATAAGGTCAGAGGATAACTTGTAGCCGTGGCTGTCGTAGCTGTCGGGGTGGCCGTTCCATTCCCACTATTTGCTAGCGGGAACGTCACATCATTATTTTGCGCGAAATGGACCGTCAGACGGCTGTCAACCGTGGTAAATATGCGTACTACCGCAGGCTTAGCAATATCAACGGCGCGCACCACTGGATCGGCCACGTTGCCACCAGGCGTACCATCAGCATAACTGGTGACGGTAGTGCTTAAAGCCATCAGCAAAATAATACCTATGATCCCCAGGAGCGTTATGAAAGGTGGTAATCGGTATATGTTTTTCCATAGCGGATGTTTATACTTTGCCCTGTGCATAGCAAATATCCCTACCTTTACCTCTGGATAGGAGAACTGATTATAATATTATAGTTCAAGAATAGATACGTTTCAAAATGGGACGAGTTGCAAGCTCTTGCTCAAGCTAAAAGTGTGGTTTATTGCCGCCATTGGTGCGCCAGCATGCTGTAGAGCACCAGATCAACATAATGGTCATACAGCCACTCTGCTTGCCTGATAATTCCCTCTTCTGTGAAGCCCAGCCGGAGTGGAATGGCACGACTGCGCGTATTCTCCACTGCGCAACGGATCTCAACTTTATTGAGTTGCATCTGTTCGAACGCGTGTGTGACCATCTGTCGGCATACCTTTGTCATCAACCCTTTGCCCTGGAACTGTGCTCCCAACAAGTAGCCTATCTCCACTTTACGCTCCTGCCAATCGATGGAGTGACAGCCGATGGTCCCTGCCGGTCGTCCCTGATACCAGATAGCGCAGGTAAAACCTTTACGCTCCTGAAATTGTAAGTACGTATTGTATATAAAGGCTAGCTCGTCCTCGACGGTACGGGTGGTATCCAACCAGGGCAGCCATTGCCGTAAATGCGCTCGATTCTGATCGATCAATTCAAAGAGCGGTTGAGCGTCCTGTTCTGCAATCATTCGTACTACCGTATCAGCATCAAGCTGTATATTGAACGGCGGTAAAGGTGTAGGCATCTAAAATCCTTATCTTGATAAGAGATCACATCGCTGCAACGTTCGTGCAACCAGTTCCATGAAAAACATCTACTATTATAGTATCACGCTTTTCACCGTCTGGATACCGCATTGCCATGTGTTCAACCTGAATGGGTTGCGAACAACCTTTTCCTCCACCCAAAATAGGAAAAAAAGGGCAGGCTCCTACGGAAGAAACCATTCTATAGTGCTGCTCGTATCACTACTATACGACTGTGTACGTCTCTATGGTTTTATCGCGATCATTAAAAGGAGCGTGTAATGACCTTACGAAAGCACTATGCCATCTTGTTTCCACTGATGGTTGCTATAGCATTATCGATTGCTGCTTGTAGTCAGACGGTTGTCGGGCCTACTCCAGGTAGTAGTTCCCTGACGCCGCTCCAGGTGTTGCAAAAGAGTGCCGATGCGATGAAGCAACTCAAGTCGTCGCACATCGACTTGCAGTCAAACACGAGTTTGCAAACCACCGATACTGCGACCCCTTCAACCGGACCAGGGACGCCGACGCCCTCTAATATCACTATCAATATTACCGGAACTGGCGATGAGGCATTACCCAATCAAGAGCAGCTTACGCTCAACGTCGGTCAAGCGGCCAAAGTGGCAGAGATTGTCCAGAACGACAAAATCTATGTGCAGAATCCGCAGGGGCAATGGTTTGTGCTCAACAAGAGCGACTTCCAGGGTTCCGTTAGCAATCCTTTCTCCGGCGTGACCCTCGATCAGAATAGCCTGCTGGGACTCGTCCAGCATACGAAGATTACCGATCATGGGACCGAGACCCTTAATGGGCAATCGCTGCGCCATATCACTGCAAATCTCGATCAAGTTGCGTTACGCCAACTGCTCACCGATAACCCCCAGTTGCAGGGGGCACTGGGCCAGCAAAACCTTGATGCGGTTATGAACAATCTGAAGTCGTTCCAATCCTCGGTTGATGTCTGGATCGACGAGACACAGTTCTACGTCCATCGCACGGAACTGAAGTTGAACCTGGTCGCCAATACCAGCTTAAGCAAAGGCGCAGCACCTTCAACTGCCACGACCAATCTTGATACAATTATCGACCTCAGCAAATTTAATCAGCCTGTTACCATCACGCCGCCCACCAACGCCACGCCCACCAACAACCCCGGCGCAATCTTCGGCTTTGGCAGACCCTGATGATACTCTAACAATGGGTGCGATTGAGGACATATACTCAATCGCACCTCTCGCAGGGCAAGCGCGAGGCCCCCTCCCAGGCCCATCCGCCGCCCCTTGCCCCTACCAGTTCCCCAACATCGCATCATCCCCAAAAAACCAGACGGAGCTTAGAATGGGCGGCTGTGGTAGGGGCAAGGGGAGGAGCTGACGGGGATGCGGGGGCCTTGCGCTTGCCCTCGGCGGGGTCTTGGTGCGGCTGGTTGGTTACGAATGTGCAGCAAAAAGGGAAAGACCTCTATCCAATCTCGCCTACTATTTGACACTCTCGCTCGCCTGTGCTACCATACACACTGAGGAAGTGTACTTTGGACACTAGCTAACAGTGTGTTGGCCGCTCTGTATGTCTTCAATTCTGCCTTTCTGAGCGAAGCATCCT
>DASTZT010000072.1:0-7719 GCA_035764225.1 Ktedonobacteraceae bacterium | reverse complement strand
GCTATGGGGAGGTATCAGGCAACAGAAGGCATCACGCTACTTATTGGTCCCTTCCTTGCAGGTATCCTCTACTCGATTGCCAATGTCCTTCCGTTTTTCATGGATGCTATCTCTTACATCGTCTCAGCCGTTTCACTCTGTTTTATTGCCACAAGCTTTCAAAAGGAGCGTCGTACAGCAACGCCTCAGCACATAGGCGCTGACATCATGGAGGGGCTAGTCTGGCTGTGGCGGCAGCCCCTTATACTCTTTCTCGCCGTATTGAGCGGAGGGGTCAATGTATTTTTAGCGAGTTTCCCGTTGATCGTCATCGTCCTGGCTCAACAGCAACACGCGTCGCCTTTTACGATTGGGCTTATTTTTGCTATTGGCGGTTGCGGAGGAATAGCAGGTGCCTTGCTTGGAGGTGTGATCAAAAAACGCTTCCGCTTTGGGCAAGTGATAGGAGGCATTTTATGGAGTTGGGTGGTTTTCTGGGCGCTCTATCTTGTTGTTTCTAACCTGATTGTTCTAGGTCTTATCGCCACAGTCTTTTTTTTCTCAGAGCCTGTCTATAATGTCGTCCAATTTAGTCACCGCTTAAGCCTTATTCCAGATCACTTGCAAGGGAGAGTCAATAGCGCCTTCCGCTTAATCGCTTTTAGCGGACCCCCATTAGGGCTGGCGCTCACAGGAATGCTCCTACAAACGATCCATGTGCAGCCAACAATACTCGTGTTTTTAGGGATTCTCATGAGCCTGGCGCTCGTCACAACCCTTAGCCCACATATGCAGATGAACCCGGAAAGCTCAAGGACTATGCCAAGCCAATAGATGGCTATAAGAAGTGAATCAGATCTTTATTCATCGGTTTCTCGCTCTATGAATACATACCTACATATAAGGAAGGATCAAGATCTCTATGGAGTATCAATTATGTATCAGTCGTACCATTACGGATATTGATCCAACGCTCTGGCGAGAACTCGACCAGGGACGCTCATTTTATCTTTCCTACGATTGGCTGCATAGCATTGAAGGAGTGCTCACCTCTGATAGTTTTTATTTGATCGTATCCTCAGACGATACTCGCCAGCCGCTTGCCGCCCTTCCATGCTATCTCATCAGTAACGAAAACACCTATCTCTTTTTTAACGTACCCAAACTCCTGCTCAGTCAGGAAAGTATCACAATGGCAGGCCAGTTTCTTTCTCCCGAAGAAAGCAGTTGCCTCAATGAACTGGCGACTGCTAGCCAGGCATACCAACAAGCGTTATACCCGACGCTGGTTTGTGTGGCCCCATACGGCTATATTTCGGCTATTTGCTACCGCTCAGGTCTAACTGTGGATCAGTCCCAGAAGATCACAAGCTTCATCGTCAATGCTTTGCATCAGCTGGCTTCAGCATGCGAAGCAAAGTGCATAGCATTTTTGTATGTGCCAGAACAGGAAGACTCTTTTCTGCCTGAGACGCTCCTGGAGCATGGCTATCTGCCAATGTTGCTCAACGCTAATGCTGTTCTTCCTGTTGAGTGGAAGAGTTTTGACGAGTACCTCATGACCAGGACAAAAAAGCGGCGCTGGACCATTCGCGACGACATACGCAAATTTCAAAGCCAGGGTTTAACGATTCGTTACGAAGATGCCTCTGCCTTAACAGAGCAGCTCGCTCCCCTCCAACTGAATATGCAGCGTAAATATGGACATCGTAGCGATTTGCTCTGGGCTATCAGGGGTTACGAGCAGATTAAGCAGAATTTAGCTTCCTGGGCCCGTGTGTTTACCGTCTACAAAGATACTCAGCCGCTTGCCTTTGCCTTATTTTATGAGAAGGACGGGGTTTACTATTGTAAACAAGCAGGCTTCGATTATGAGCAGCTCGGTAATAGCTCTTGCTACTTTAATCTGGTGTTTTACGAGCCGATTCGCCAGGCCATTGCCAGGGGTATTCGCTCCATTCACTATGGGCTGGAATCCTATGAAACAAAGCTGAGCCGAGGGTGTTACTTACAAAAGCTTTGGGGTTACTTTTCCTTTCCTCAAGGCATACCACCACAACTGGCTGATTGTATTGCGTTGGAAAATCGCGCGTACCATACGCGTCTCGAAAGCATTCAAAAAAAGAGTTAAAACCTCAAAGGAGAACATTATGACCAATTTCTTGAATTTCGCTCACGCATCAGCGCATGTTGATGTGCCTTCTAACCTGGCATCAGCACTCTTGCGAGAACAATCTTCTCCCCTGGTTACTCAGTGGGCAGATAATGCTGCATTGCTTCTCGACACCCTGCCGTCGGGCGTCGTATTTGCCATTGGCAAGCTGCGGCTCTCAGAAGAAGCTTCACGCGCCCTTGCGCATGCTATAGCTACGGCTGTCTGTCAGGCCTTGCAGCGGCGGGGAGCGCCTGCCTCTATGGAAGTTGAAATAGATCGTCCTCAAGGAAGTACGGTGAGACCAGACAGGCAAGTGCGAACATTATTGCCCCATCACGATGGCGGACACTGTTCCTACCTTACGCCCAGTCTGCTCGATGACCCGGAATGGGATGTCAGGCTGCGCGTGTTTTCAAACGAAATAGGCAAGTATACGACCACGCCTGCCCATAAGCTGTACCAGGGGATCTTTATCGTGAATCCGGGAGAAGGACTGAGCGTCACAACTTACTACGATTTATTGCGGATGCTCCGACAAGCTTATACCCGTACCATTGGACAGCCTCCAGCGTCTGTTGCTCAGCTGGTTTCCTGGTTAGGCAATACCATTCGAGGTTCCCTTGCTTTACCGGCCCAACATCAGAGCAGGTATTTAGCAATAGGAGCGGCCTTAGGATCTCACCATCTTGCTCATCACGGTATTGCCGTCCATTACGCAGAGGCCGACTTCACTGTTCAAGAAATCGAACGCTTCCCGGAATTGAAACACTTCAATAGCGACGATACGCTCGCGCCAACCGAACGCTTCCTGAGCCAGCTCCTCATAGAGACGCTTGGAATGTCATGGCAAGAGTTCCGAGCACAATGTGAAATCTGCGTTCCCAGTGAACGATTTGATGTCGTTTTTGGACACAATCTCACTCTCCTTCATGGAGGACTCATGGGAGGGCCTGGAAGGCTGCTTGAACCTATTTGCATGGTCATAAAACACGCCTCCGGTGCAGACTATGAAGATTGGTTGGCTCAGGCGTGGAGGCGTAGAGAAATGGTTTGACGCTTCCTGCCATAAAAAGTCACTATGTACTTGCCCCAAAATTGGGCTTAATGTTCAACGTAGAAGCTATCGACGCTCATTTCTGATCGAACATTGAGCCCATTGACCATGTGAGTCCTCAACTAGAGTAATTCACAATTGATCTTTCTCTTGCCCAAGCCTTTGCCTCTCACTAGCTATTGACAACCGAAACAACCTATGATACATTTCCATCAGGAACATCTGTTTCACTTTATGATTGTTTGCCATCTCGTGTTTCAAGAATCATGTATCTGGAGGAGAAAATATATCGTCTCTTAAACTATCAACTGAAAAGAGAGCGATGCGTCTGAGAATGTAGCGTCCATCAGCCTCATTCCTGACTCCCTTTGCATAGCAGCCTCGTCCTCCGAGCCACCAACCAGCAACTGTCTACGTGCAGAGTTTAGACAAAGGCAGTCAGCACACCATGCAGGGAGCACTCTTCTCGCTGCTTCAGCTGATGCTCCCGGACCAAAACCTTTCCGAAGAAGCTATCGTTGTCTTTCCCTGAGAACACCTCCGCTTCGAGCATACCACCGTATTGCGTGCTCGCCTCGTCGAACGCTCCAAGCCAGCGACGGCCAACAAACATATCGTGCATTGCGTGGGATTCTCAAAGCGGCCTGGCAGCTAGAACTCATGACGGTGGAAGACTACCATAGATAAGGAGCTATAGTGCAAGAATATATTGAAATTCGCGGTGCTCGCGAGAACAACCTTAAAGATGTCACTTTAAAAATCCCTAAACGTAAGATTACAATTTTCACTGGTGTATCCGGTTCGGGTAAGTCATCGCTGGTTTTTGACACCATTGCCGCTGAGGCGCAGCGATTGCTTAACGAAAACTTTAGTATGTTCGTGCGCAACTTCCTGCCGCGCATCAGTCAACCGGAAGCCGACGAAATTAAGAATCTGAGTATGGCCGTCATCGTCGATCAAAAACGGCTTGGCGGCGGCTCGCATTCAACGGTCGGCACAGTCACGGATATTTCCACGGCGCTTCGCCTCATGTTCTCGCGCTTCGGCAAGCCGTACGTGGGCTACGCCAACATGTTCTCATTTAACGATCCTGTGGGCATGTGCCCTAACTGTAACGGCATCGGGCAAAAGCTGAGTATCGACATAGATGCGGCCTTTGATATGAACAAGTCGATCAACGAAGGCGCGCTGCGACTGCCTAACTACCTGAATGGCAGCCCGTGGCTTGAAACCGTGAAGCGTTCCAAGCTGTTCGACAACGACAAAAAGCTCAAAGATTTTAGCCAAAAAGAACTCGATGATCTGTACCACTCCAAGCTGGTCAAGACCGATTTGGGTAGCGGTGTGCATCTCAACTTTGAAGGCGTGGTTGACAGATTTGTGCGTAACTATATCAAAAACGATGTTAAGACCATGTCGGAGCGCACACAGAAAAGCGTTGGACCGTTCATTACTATGGGGCCATGTGAGCTGTGCCACGGCGCACGGATCAGCCAGAAAGCACTGGCCTGCAAAATTCAAGGCTACAACATTGCCGACCTCAGCTCCATGCAGGTCGATAAGCTCTTCGAGGTCATTAAAAATTTTGATGTTCAGGAAAACCATGCCCTGGTCAAAACAGTGCTGGAACGCCTCTCTAATTTAGTTGAGATTGGCCTCGGCTACCTCAGTCTTAGCCGTATGACCGATACACTTTCCGGTGGTGAGTCGCAGCGCGTCAAGATGGTAAAACACTTGAATGGCAGTCTGGTTGATGTTATATACATCTTTGATGAGCCTAGCATCGGCTTGCATCCCCGCGATGTCCACCGCTTAAACGAGTTGCTGTGTAAACTCCGCGACCAGGGTAATACGGTTATTGTCGTGGAGCACGATCCAGACGTTATTAAAGCCGCTGACCATATTGTAGACGTTGGCCCGCTGGCTGGCATCAATGGCGGTCAAGTGGTCTTCGAAGGTACCTACCCGGAATTACTTCAGGCCAGGACGTTGACTGGCGAACATCTGAAAGATCAGACGCCGATCAAGCAAGTATTTCGCCAGCCCTCTGGTAAGCTGACTGTCGAGAACGCCCACGCTAATAACTTGCAGCACGTCACCGTCGATATCCCGACAGGGGTCTTCACCGTGATTACGGGGGTCGCTGGTTCGGGTAAGAGTTCGCTGATTCATCAAGTATTCTTGAAACAACATCCAGACGCCATCGTGGTCGATCAATCGGCAATTGGCACTTCCAGCCGATCTAACCCTGCCACCTACATCGGTATCATGGATGTTATCCGCAAAGCCTTTGCCAAAGCTAATAAGGTTGACGCCGGACTGTTTAGCTTTAACTCCAAAGGTGCTTGCGACAACTGTAAAGGGGCAGGCTTCTTGACCACTGATCTAGGCTTTCTTGATGACGCTAAAACACCTTGCGACGTTTGTGGTGGCAAGCGTTTCAAGGACGAGGTATTAGCCTACAAGTATCATGGCAAATCGATCACTGAGGTGCTCGATCTGACGATGGCCGAAGCCAAAGAATTTTTTGATTTGCCAGAGATTACTCAAAAGTTACAAGCACTCAATGATGTAGGTCTGGAGTATCTAACGCTCGGCCAGCCCTTAAGCACGCTTTCCGGCGGGGAATGCCAACGCATTAAATTAGCCAGTGAGCTGCACAAAAAAGGCAGCGTCTACGTACTTGATGAGCCAACAACTGGCTTGCACATTTCAGATATTGCTCGCTTGCACAAGCTCATCGACCGGCTGGTAGACGATGGCAACACGGTGATTACTATCGAACATAACGTGAACATTATCCGTCAAGCCGACTGGATCATTGACCTCGGCCCTGAAGGCGGTGACAAGGGTGGCAAGGTTATGTTTGAGGGTACGCCGACCGAACTGCTAAAAAGTAAAAAGACACTTATCGCGGAGTATCTTTAGTGCTCCTGGAGCGCGTCATGATCCGTCATGCCCCGTCATCGTTCTTTCCTGGCAAGGGCAATCCCACGCCAGATCCGCGCCGTCGGGGTACGACTGGCGCGACAGCCATGCGCTTTCAACTGCCGAATAAACGCTCCTCGTGAGAGCGGATAGCATTCCTGGTGTTCTGCCGCCCACTGTTCATAATAGGCTCCAGCCTAGTCAAGCGCCAGGGGCAACCCGCCCATGACCGTGACCAGTTCCTCTGCTGCTCTATACTCAGCAGGCATCTGCTCGGCAAACCGTCGCAGGTGTTCACAGGTGGCCTCCGGTACCAGTACTTTGGCGCGACGCAAGAGGAAGAGCATCCCTTCCTCCTGCTCCATCGGCAACAGGGGCAGCCCTCGCGCGAATGTGCCGAGCGTCTGACGGCGCGTGGTGATGAGCATGGCTCCTGAGCGCGTGGAGGGCAAAAAGCGATCAAGGAGCGCCAGATCTTCCACATTATCCCAGACCAGGAGCCACTGGCCGTGCATATTCAGCCAGCGTTGGACCGCTGCAACCACGCGCTGCTGGTCCTCGTCGTCTCGCTCTGGCAATTGGAGCACCTCGGCAATGTGCAGCAAGCTGGAGACGATGCTCTCCTCTGTCTCTGCCCCAATCCAGAAGACGGCGCTGTACTCTAGAGCGTAGCGGTAGACGTACTCCAGGGCCGTCTGCGTCTTGCCAACCCCGCCGAGCCCATGCAACGCCGAGGATTGGGTCAGGGCGACTGCCTGATCCATGCCAAGTTGTCTATGCAGCGCTTCCAGGATCTCCTCGCGCCCGGTAAAAAACGGATTGCGCGGCAAAGAAACCAACCAGTATGGCGCGAGCGCGGTCAGGCTCGCTTCCAGCAAGTGGCGCGTCTCCTGGTCATCCAGCCGCAGGTGCCGGGCAAGTTCGAGTACCAGGGTTTTGCTCTCCGGCAGAACGTCTCCCTGCTCCCAGCGGGTGATGGTGCTACGATGCATCCCGATGGTGGCGGCAAGCTGTTGTTGGGTCAGGCGGCGGCGTTTGCGAAAAGTTTTGAGGAGTGCTCCAAAGGAAGCAACATCGTGCTCAGTCAAGCTCATCTGTTGTAAGTTTCTTTCTGTCTGTCTGTAAAAACGGCTATTTGTTGCAAAATGCTGCAATGAATGCGACATCTATCATTATATACTCTAGACAGAAATTGACGAAAAAGATCAAGCGTCATTTCCTTATCGTACAAGTCGGCATCAGCTGCTTTCCTGAAGAAGTAGCTCACACAAAGGAGATTACGATGTCCATTTCTAAACGTTTCTTCCTTATCGGCAGCATCCTATTCATGAGTGCGTTCTTTTTTACCTTCGGCCCCCAGACACCAAGTGCGCATGCCGCATCAGTCAGTACGTCTACTCACGCTCTCACCATGACAACATCAGATGTCTCACCAGACTTTACATGTCCCGACAGAACCATGTGCTTCTTCCAGAATAACGATTTTACCGGATTAAGCTTCTCTTGCGCGACTGACGTGTGCAACGGCAACTGGTTCACCGTAACCCTTAACGGCGTCCATCCGGGCTCGGTCAATGACAATTCTCAGTCGATATTCTTTGCA
>DASTZT010000071.1:0-6220 GCA_035764225.1 Ktedonobacteraceae bacterium | reverse complement strand
CGTAATTTCGCAATGGAAGTGGTGGCGTACGGCGGCAATCATGCGTGTGGCTGCAAGGGAGTGGCCTCCCAATTCAAAGAAATTGTCGTGGATGCCGACGGGAGCAATGCCCAGGATTGTAGACCAGATCTCGGCCAACATTTCTTCAAAAGGACTGCGAGGAGGGCTGAACGCTGCGGCCAAAGTTGGTCTTGACCAGTCTGGCGCGGGTAATCTCTGCCGGTCCAGTTTTCCGCCAGGTGATACTGGTAGCGCCTCTAAGAAGACGAACGCGGAAGGGATCATGTAGGCCGGTAGTCGCTCGATTAAATAGCTGCGCAGAACAGTGCTATCAAGCTCATGCTTCTGAGCGGGTACGATGTAAGCGATCAAGTGTTGTTCAGGCTCATTGCTCTCTGCCCCTTGCTCAAACCTTGTGGGAGCCGATGGTCTGGGTCGTTCCCTGGCAACAACAACCGCATCTTGGATGTTGGGATGGCGCAGCAGGGTTGTTTCTATCTCTCCTGGCTCAATGCGGTAACCGCGAATCTTCACTTGGAGATCGACGCGTCCTAGAAACTCAAGGACGCCATCGGCTCTATAGCGTGCCAGGTCTCCGGTTTTATAGAGACGCGTGCCGTGTTCGTGGCTAAAAGGATTGGGGAGAAATCTCGCGGCAGTAAGATCTGGCCGTTTGAGGTACCCACGAGCCAGTGCGGTCCCGCCGATATAGATCTCGCCAGGTGTGCCGTTGGAGACGGGTTGGTAGTGCTGATCGAGCAAATATATCTGTGTATGCGAGAGCGGCTGTCCTATGGGAACCTCCTGTAGAGGGTCTGCCGGGACGTTCTCGACATACTGGATGGTGGCTACCACCGTTGTTTCCGTGGGACCATAACTGTTGATAAGCTGCGCCTGCTGACTGGCATATTGCTGCCAGCGGATCGCGAACTCCGAATGTGCTTTTTCCCCTCCGATAATCGTCAGGCGTAATGATGAAGGTAGGGGCAGGAATTCTGTGGCGATACTTCTGGTCAGTTCGTGCCAGTAGGCGGTTGGCAAGCTCTGTACGGTGATGGCCCATCTATTGCACAGATGGAGAAATCCTCTCAGCGCATCCAGCATTGCAGGAGTACGCAGCACCAGCGTTGCCCCGCTTACCAGACTGCAAGCTATTTCTTCAACGCTCGCGTCGAAATTGATAGAAGCGAATTGTAGCACGCGGTCGCCTGGAACTAGTGCATATGCACTGCATGCTGTCGCCGCATAGCTGACGAGAGCGTTATGAGTAATCATTGTACCTTTAGGCGTACCGGTCGAGCCAGAAGTATAAATAACGTAAGCCAGGTGGTCTGCCGTAACAGCACTTACAGGGTCATCATCGCGCTCATGTATGCTCTGCGGCCAATCGCTATCCAGGCAGAGGATGGTGGCGTTCTGCCCAGACAAAGTGTTGGCAAACCTCTGTTGGGTGAGGATGATAGGAACCTGAGCATCTGCCAGGATAAATGCCAGGCGCTCTTGAGGATAAAGCGGGTCGAGTGGAACGTAGGCACCACCAGCTTTTAATATGCCCAGTATCCCGATGATCTGCTCAAGAGAACGTTCCATGCAAATCCCAACCAGTGTGTCTGGTCCGACTGCCAGCTTGTGTAGAACGTGCGCAAGCTGATTAGAGCGGCTGTTCAGCTCTCTATAGGTAAGTTGCCCCTCTTCAGAGACGATAGCTACCGTATCAGGCCGACGCAATACCTGAGCTTCAAAAAACTGGTGGAAGCATCGTTTTTGGCGGGGGGAGAGGCTGACCAAGTCATGTTGGAGTGGGTGAGAACCTTCTTGTAATGGTTCTTCCTGGTGCATATGGACCTCTATTCTGTTGTCCTAAGCATAGAACAGATAGGATATTTATGAAATATCCATGTTTATAGCATCCATGCGAGATTGTTTGTTACATAACATCCTATCCTTTGTCACAAAGGGAGTATACGAAGGATGATTATACACAGAAAAAGAGGATATTTGAAGCGATTGGGAACCCAATTTGAGGGGTGATAGGGTATCATTTTATCCGGCAATAGAGACGATTTCTGATGGGATAAGGAACCGGTTTTACAAGGAAATCTGATATGGTAACATCAGGATAAATAATATGCATATATAAGCATGTTTAAATTCTATAATGATAGAAAACAAATAAATTCAGGTTTTGTCACATTGACATACGCAAAATACTATGTTATATAACTAGCATGCAGAATTTGTTTCCCTTCAAAAAAATTCTTATGTATCTATATACTTTTAATCTTGTATTAAAATGATTTGTTAAAAATACTTTAAACTCATCAGTAATGGATGTGCCTCTATCATGTGTACAATGACGCCTGATTTTCGGACAGATGTGCTCGGTTGTACATGTTAAATTGCTTTGTAGTTGCCAGGGATCTTGCTTGAAAGGAGCGAAGTAACAGTATATGACGAGATATGAATTGGGGGCCCCGCTTTTCAAAGATGAGAAGCGTTCCGTCGAGTCTATATTAGAGAATCTCTTGCCCGCTGAATATAAGTTAGAGTTAAACGCTGCGGTTCGTGTGATAAGCCTACTCAGCGTTTCCTCCCTTTGTATACTTGCCCAACAGCAATTTACCAAGAACGAGTGGAGAATATTCATGACCCTCCTTAACTCTTGTCCTCATTATGTTCCGTATGCGGCATTGCTGGCAAGCATTACGGCTTTGTCACTTCAGGATTGTGATAAACGGTTATGGGAAGCTCAGCGACAGGGCTCTGGCGAGTTGAAAAAAGAGCTGAAACCCGTGCATCGCGCCTTATCCGGTATCCGTGCGAAACTCAACAAACTCTCTCCTTCTTTGAAAATTTCCCTTATTCGTAACCTGGGCTATTCCCTTACCACGTCCCAGGAATGGAAATTACAAACTGTTAACTCGAAATAAAGGAAAAGCCTCTTCTCGCGCCAGGTCACTTCAACAGTAAAAAATGCTGATATAACGATGGAAGTCGTTTATTTAGTAGGGGAAAGGATGCCCACCTGTTATGAATAGAGAAACGCACTCTATCAGTCTCCAACGGTACACGCTAGATGATTTTCGCGCTTTACTGGAAACACGGCCTTATTTAAAACTTGATGGAGAAGTTGAGAGAAAGATTGCGCTTGGGGCGGAATTTGTGCAGGCTAAAGCAAAAGAAGATAGATATATTTACGGGGTTAACACTGGTTTCGGCTCGCTCTGTGAGACGCGTATAGGCGTAGAAGAAATGCAAAAATTGCAATACAATGTCATTGTCTCACATGCTGTCGGTATCGGAGAAATGGCTTCGGAAGAGATATCGCGTCTTACCTTCCTGATCAAACTCCTCACGTTCAGGACGGGCTATACAGGGATCTCGTTACCGACTATTTATCGTTTGCTGGAATATTGGAATAACGATATCATTCCTGCTACACCCTATAAAGGCACTGTCGGAGCAAGTGGAGATCTGGCACCGCTGGCTCATATGGCACTCACGCTATTTGGCGAAGGAAAGGTCTATTTTCGTGGCAAGCTGACCGACACAGCGCAGGTGTTGCGAGAAAAAGGGTGGGAGCCGATAACCTTGCAATTAAAAGAGGGCCTGGCGCTGATTAATGGGGTGCAGTACATAGCTGCAATAGCGGTATATAGCCTGATACAAATCGAAGAATTGATGCGGTGTGCCGAAATCACAGCAGCTATGAGCATTCAGGGCTTTAGTGCTTCTCGTACGTTTTACCAGTTGGAATATGATGAAAGCTCGTGTCATCAAGATAGGCATGATGTGACAGCGAATCTCAGAAAATTGTTAGAGAAGAGCAATCATTTTGAGCTGCCTAGCTGCAACAAAGCAAAGCAGGACCCCTATTCCTTGCGTTGTACTCCTCAGGTTCACGCGGCGGTTCGTCAGACCTTCCGTTTTGCCCGACAGACCATTGAGGATGAGTGCAATAGTGTCGGTGATAATCCATTATTTTTTGCAGAGCATGATCTCGTCTTATCGGGTGGCAATCTTCATGGCGAGTCGGTTGCTATGATGCTGGATTTTTTAACAATTGCGACCAGCGAACTTGCCAGTATTGCGGAGCGTAGAACCTATCAACTGCTTTCCGGTCAACGCGGTCTGCCAAGCTATTTAGTGAAGCACTCTGGTCTTAACTCCGGCTTCATGATTGCTCAATATACATCAGCCGCGCTGGTCAATGAAAATAAGGTGTTTTCGACACCCGCTTGTGTTGATACCATCCCAACGTCTCAACTTCAGGAGGATCATGTGAGCATGGGGGGGACTGCGGCATACAAGCTATGTCAGGTGATAGAAAATTGTGAATATGTGCTGGCGATTGAACTATTAGTTGCTGCCCAGGCTGTACAATTGAACGAGGGACTGCGCTTATCGCCTATAACAGAAGGGATCTTGCATGCCTTTCGGCAGGTGGTCAGCTTTCTGGAGCATGACAGAATAGTGAGCGAAGATATCAACAAAGCACGTCATTTTGTGCAAGGAAACCGGAGAGCATGGTACGGCGAACTCCAACTTCACTAGTGGACTGTTACGCATCAATTGATGGTGGTCTGGGCTTGGTTGCGTTCCTGCTGCCAAGTGGCTACCTGCTCTTGCACCATCTGTATGCTGAGGTTGCCCCACTTTGAGCCAGAACGAAGATCCAGGCAAAAATAGGCAATAAGCCATTTTCGCGCTCAGGCAGTGAAATGAAACAGGATTCACTTCACTGCCCGTTTGCTTGCATCGGTCCACCGGGATGGCAGACTTTATGGAGAAGACCCAGCGATTTATTTATGAGGAGGTCTCCTCCGGGTCTACCAAGATTTGTGTGGGAACTTGTCCATCCAGTTCTCAGGAACTACGAAGCCAAAACTCCAGCGGTTTCCTCGCGTGGCATTGACGATACAGTGCCAGAAGAGCTTCTCTCTCTCTTGTTCAATCTTAAAGAACCGCACAAGCTTCGGGCGCTCTTCTAACGTGACGATTTCTTTGCTCTCAGGATTCATATAGCGGAAAAAGGATATCCTCCCAGGATCTGCGGCATGCTCGTCAAAGTCAATGAGATACATCCTCCAGCCTGCCTGCGTTTCATTTGTGTGCCAGAGTCTATAAGCCAACGGGGGATACCACATACTGCCCGAAAACTGGATTTCACTTTCGAAGAAAGCTTCGAGGAAGGAAATCATGCGTATCTTTGCCTGAAAGTACTGATCGTAGAGCGGATGCTCGACATGCTGATCGAGGTTGACGAGATGGAAATCCCGCCGGGAGAAATTGTGCTCGGTAGCAGGCTGCTGCCAGTGGGATTGCATCACCTCCTCATAGCGTCTCCCAAACTCCGGCGCAGCTGGAGACATGGATGTGAACTGAAAATCGTCATTGCGGAAGCTTTTCTCATACAGACTGAGATCTACGGTAGACGGTTTGATCTTCAGATGACTCAGTTCCCTGCTCATTGGCTCGAAGCCAGGTATCTGCTGCATGTCGAATTCATAGTGGTAGAAGGCTGTGTTGGCAGGAAGAGCCTCTTTTGCCGGGGAGCCAGTCTTCAGAGAAGGGCTTTCCTCACTCAAGGAGGTTGATGCTATCATCATATCATGGGCATCGAATGTGTAGCCGTATCTCTTCCCCATTGTGATCACTTCTCTTGTGTCTGTCGCCGCCTTCATTTGCAGCTTGAGTTCATCCGAAGCACCAATCTCTCGAAAAAAGGTGATGCAAGCTTCGATAGACATCGTTCTTTTTCCTTTCATTAACGTTTCTGTAGAGCGTCTAGCAGCAGCGGTGAGGGGATCTGTTCTGGATAGGCTAATCTGAGGAAATGCATGCCAAGCCCGGCTATACCGATCATGAGCCCTGGCAAAACATCGATCCCAACTCCACCAAAGGTCCAGTGGCGTGTCATCTCAAAATTCCGCCACTGGACCTGCGCTTGCACATTGGCTTCCACCTGGAAAGCTGGCTCGTTCACCAGCTTGGCAAAGCGGAGGAAGAGTTCTGCGTTCCCCGCCTTGCCATGACACAGCGTATCGTTGCCAAGCCTGTGGAAGTTACGCAGTGTCGCGGCTAACGCCATATACGCTTCTCTGAGCAAGTCGTCGTCACTCTTTCCGAGCATTGCCCAGCTCGTGATACGGCTCAGGCCAATTCCTGCCGCACCATTACACCAGGCGTTGGCGAAATGATGCCCATTCCAATCGGCAGC
>DASTZT010000070.1:0-4095 GCA_035764225.1 Ktedonobacteraceae bacterium | reverse complement strand
CTGTTGACCGTATGGAGCCTGTGGATATTGTGGCTGCCCATACGGAGCTTGCTGAGGATACGGTGATTGTGGTTGCCCATACGGAGCCTGCTGGGGATACTGCGACTGTCCGTATGGAGCCTGTGGGGGATATTGACCCTGACTAGCAAAAAAGGCTTGCTGCACAGAGGGCTTCGGCCTCAATAAAGCTGCAGCTCCCCGCACGATAAAGATGATGCCGATAATAGCAAAGGCAACACCAGCCACAATCCAGTACGGGTAAATGTAATCACCCGACATTGCCGCAAACGATAATAATCCGCCCGCCGGAATCAGGCCAATCCCTACAATGAGCTGTGCCAGCGGTTTCCCTGCGAGGGCACGAAAAAGCAAACGACCAAGACTATACAATAGATTCCTCCTACAAAAAAAATTACTCATTATTATCCCCATAGGGCATCATAAAACTATATATTATGGGAGATAACAACAAAAACTATGTCATATATATAACGCATGAGTAGTAGAAATATCACAAGCAAATAAAGCTAATCTTCAGTTAGCTGATCGCAGCGACATCTTGTTGCAACGTCGTATCATCAACGGGACCAACCACCACCGAGCGAATAATTCCCTGGCGATCAATAAAATAAGATGTGGGAGTGCCGCGCAGATTATATAACGTTGACACCTTTTGCTGATCGTCCAGTACCGTTTGATAGGTCAGGCCATACTGTTGCACGAACTGTCGCGCCGTTGGCACATCATCAATCGTATTGACACCGAGAATAACCAGATCCTTCTTTGCCGCCTGCTGAGCCGCATAAAAACGCTGCATACTCGGAGTTTCTACCAGGCAGCCAGGGCAGGTAGCATACCAGAAATTGAGCATCACAGGTTTACCGCGATAATCGCTCAGGCTTATGCGGTTGCCATTGAGGGTAGCAAGGGTAAAGTTGGGAGCGGCATCCCCCACATCGAGACCAACAGAGCTTTGCGATGAGTTATGAGAGGAAATGGCAGGCGCATTCGGAGAAAACAATCCGAGAACGATAATAGCCAGCGTCCCTACGCAGAGGATCATGACAATCATCCGTGTGACCAACGAGGTCGCATTTTGCCCAAAAACAGCGGTAAAAATCTTGTTTTGAAACAGGGGATGAGAGTTCAGTCGTCCCCTATCATGCTTCGTCTCAGGCTCTATCATCGCAATGTGCCTCCTGTCCTGGTTATTGCTCACAACCTTCTCCAAAAATATACCACATCTATGCCTGCAATGACCGTTACATCCCCCTTCTGATCCCAATTGAAAACCGCCTCCCCTTTGCCGTTCATGCAAGCGCGATGAATTACACATAAGATCGCTTTATAGCTATCCTTGTGTCATAGCTCTGCACCTATTCGCAACAAGCACAAACAATTCCCCATTGAAGTTAGTTTATGTGAAGACACGTTACCAATTAAGTATCGTTTTTATCCTCTCGAACTTCTAAAAGCTCATTCCGTAGCCTCTCAACTTCTGACCGTTTATAGACGACGTTCCTTAACCCACGCCGATATTTTTTGATACGATTAGTACTCGCATATCGCTCAATAGTTCGGCGGGATATTCCTAAAATGGCACAAGCTTCTTCTGTAGACAAATATTCTTCTCTATCAGATGCCATAACATTCCCCTCATGATAATAGTGAGACGATAATAGCATATATTGTCTCAATGTATCAATAGAAGACTGTCATATCTTGACTGAACAGGCTTTTGTATGTTAATATCCATATGTAACGTAATCTGACGTAATGTGACATACAACCTAGAATTTATCTGTTATCGCTTAGCTATTTCTGCGGGAATATTCACAGAGAGGAGGGAGAGAGAACAATACCAGCCTGCTACGGGTCAGGTAGCAGGCTGGCGAGCGAGAGTATACACGTAGCTACTTGTTAAGCAATCCTACGGGCACTCTCTGTCTTTATTGATGGCACAGAGACGCCCGACCTGTCAAGTACTGAGCACGACTGGAAGGGACCATCTATGACTCGCATTACCACCAATTACACCACCTATGATCTTGCGTACTACTACGCTGATCTCCAACGACTGCCTCGTCTCTCCCCAGAGGGACGACAACAGCTTATCGCCACGCTAGCACACAGGACGCCAGTTGACACACAAGCCCGCAATCGCCTCATCGAAGATCATCTGAGGCTAGCAACTCATATCGCCATTGATCGCTGTCCCCCTTCGTACTATCGCTCCCTGCCTGACATCCTGGGGGAAGTTGCCTTGACGCTGGTCCATGCTACCCACCGCTATGACTTTGGGAGCGAGGGAGACTTTAAGGCGTATGTGGCCGCCTGGATGGATGGATGCCGCTGTCAAACGCACAATAGAGTATGATCGACTCATCAGAGTGCCAAGCATTGCGCTCTGGAAAGCCAGGCAGCAAGGAACCGAAGAGCAGCTGTATGCCCTGCAACCCGAAAGCCTGGACCAGTGGATGGCCTGGTACGATACCAGCGAACTGGAAGAGCCACCCGTCTCGCCACTGCTTCCCACCGCCGCAGCTCCGCCACGCGATCTAGGACTGCACGCTCAGGTGCAAACGTGGTTGTCGTATCTGTCCCCGCGTGCGCAGCGAGTGCTCACCTTACACTATGGCCTTTCCGAGGAGGATGAACGCTGCTATTCCATTGCAGAAATTGCGCGAGAGATGGGCCTCAATCGTCACACCATCCACTACATCGAGCGCGACGCACTCAAACGTATTCGCGCTCTGGTCGAAGGGACTGCTACCATTGTGGAAAAAGATGGCGTGCGCCACGTCAAGGGAATTTATCGCTTTCGCCAGCCCACGCTCACACCAGAGGACGAAGCCCTATTCCGGCAAGCCGTCCTGCGTTTGCGTGAAGAAGGAAGAAAGGTCTCAACGCGTGTGCTCGCACATGCCACTGGCAAAAGCCAGCCGCGTGCCAGTGCCTTTCTACGCCTGTACCGCGAGACGCTGGGTCTGCCTTCCTGCAAGAAAGCCACCCATGAGGAACGCATGGCCCAGGTCGCAAAATCGTATGCTGAGCTAGAGACGAAAGGCGAGCGAATTACCGTCAAGCGACTGGCTGACATGGTTCACTACAGTAAAGAGACGATAGCCGAGTATATGCGCTTACGTAAGCAGGAACAGGAGGAGCAAGATGCAGCACAAGCGCGGTAATCCATCCAGAAAGCCAAGAAAGCACAAAAGGCACGCCACCACTTCGGTCAAGTCGCTAGAGGCAGCACGGCTCACCTTGCATCAGTACGACCCGATTACTGGCAACGAAGACGTGCTCTACACCCTGTTCTATGAGTCCTATCGTGGCTATACGATTTATAGCACTGAACAAGGTCGTTGCTGCATTCATGGCCGAGATGGTTGTTTACGCATTCGGGGGTATTATGCCTGTTTCCCCGATGTGGAGCAGGCTAAGAACCTGATTAAGCATTTTCAGGCTGATGGACGCACGCCCCAAGAGAGCATGAACCGCTATGTGCCAGAGGAAACGTATCGATGCCTCAATAGGAAGACGGTACACCTTGCGCACAGGCAGTTGGCGAAAGTATAAGCGGCGGGAAAGAGGAGCTGTGCTCGCTCTTCTTTCCCTCAACTAAAGCAAGAGGCAAAGCACGGTGTTACTATGTAAAAAGATTAAAATTGAGGTCAGTGAGCAGGATGCTGATGCCTTAGAGTTCATGCAAGGCAAATGTCGCGGGCTATACAACTGGTGGATCATGCGACTGCGCAATGGAGAACGCTGGAACCTCGAACGGGCAAAGAAGTCGCTCAGGGAGAGTAAAGCCTATGACCCTGAACTGCGCTTTGTCTATGGCAAGCTGCTCGCGGAAGTGTACTTTCGTATTGACAAGGCTATGCAAGCCTTTTTCAAGCGGGTGGCTGAAGGCACAGAGAAGCCAGGTTTTCCCCGGTTTAAGCCACGCCATCAGTTCTTTACCCTGTGCTATCCGGCAATGTACCTGATTGTTGAAAGCGACACCATCATCCTGCCCACCGGAGGCGGAGGCAGTTGGGGACCGAAACGCTATTCCAACATTCGAGCAAGACTGACCGAAACGCCACCGCA
>DASTZT010000069.1:0-13876 GCA_035764225.1 Ktedonobacteraceae bacterium | reverse complement strand
CAGCTAACGGCGTTAACCCACCAGTCATCGTGCTATCAGACGCGTGCCGCCAGCCTGGCATCTCAGGGATATCAGTTGGCTTCATTGCTTGAAGTGCAACATCAAAATTTTGGTCTGGCACATACGTACGCAGGCAAAGCTTTTGATTATGGAACGCTGGCCGACGATCCAAATCTACAAACCACCTCTCTCATCCGTCAGGCCCAGGTTTATTTATATCTCAAACACCCCTGGCTACGCTTGCAAGCATATGAACGAGCAGCGCAGTACATGCATAATACCTCACCGCTTTTACAGGGACGGGTCTATATTGGTCTGACCGAGACCCATAGTAAGCTCGGTAACGAGAGAGAAGCCCGGCAATTCCTGGATCTTGCACACAAAACCTTCCCTGAGCAATATGCCACCGACCCGAATTTCTCCTACACCCATTTCAACCACTGGTCCCTTTTCTCATTTGAAGGCATGATGTTTTTACATCTCAAGCAGCCAAAACAAGCCTGGAATGCTTTTTTCCAGGTCGATAGCACCATCCCTGGCGGCGCTGTCCCCAACCGCGTAGAACTGACGGTTCGTCAGGCCGAAGCGGCCTACGCGCTCGGTGATCGAGATCGGACCTGCGCCTGCATCACGTCCGCCGTCAAAGCAGCACGCGCAATGGGCAACCAGTTGCGCATCACCGAAGCATACAAAGTGTATGAAGACATGCAAATAAAGTGGGGCAATGAGCGTCAGGTAAAGGCGCTGGAAGATTTATTTAGATTTTGAGGTGGCTCTCCTAGCTGTAATTTTTCGTGAGAAAGGCTGGAAGCCAGGTACCGTCAGTGCCAAAAGCTTCCAGCTTTTTTCCTCCAATCACTCCGCCACTTTTTCTTCCTGTTCGTTTTACCCACTCATCACATGTCATGTCATCCGTATAAATAACCATACCAAAATACTCTACGTTAGTGTATAATACTGAGCATGAGCATGAGCATAGGATCATAAAATAGTCTTAGATTGAGCTTTTTCACGTTCACGCTATATTCTTAACACTGGTTACCCTTGATCCAAAGGAGAGAGTACTTGGAAGGTTCAGTCCAGACAGAACAGGCACTTCTGGAAGAGCTAACGAGGCTGCGAGCGCGTGTGAGCGAACTGGAACAGCAAATAGCAAGGCAGCAAATTGGACTGGAGCAAGTTCCCCCCGCCCCTACTAGAGAAGAACTTGAAGTGGCTTTCGAGACACTCACCGACGCTATAGCCGTCTACGACACAAACGGACGAGTCGTACGGACCAATAGCGCATTTTATAAACTTATCGGGGTAGCCACACAACCGTATTATCTTCTGCAACCAATGGATGAACGCGGCAATTATGTTCACATTCGCGATGCTCAAGGACATATACTCCCCTTCGAACAATGGCCGGTCTACCGTATCCTGCAGGGCGAAGTGCTCTCCGGGGAAAATACCGCCGACGTTACGCTCTCCACGTTAGATAACCGCGAAATTCAGGTGTGCATCAGCGGAGCGCCCATCCATGATGACTATGGCCATATCACCGGGGCCGTTGCCAACTTACACGATGTGACCGAGCAGCGCAAACTGGAACAGCGCACCTATGAAGCTCTGACCGCTTTGCTGGCTATGGCAGAGGAAATCGTCCAGGATTCTCGCCACACCCATCAACCCGACGACCCTGAGCATTCGACAGAGCTACCAGAATCAGCGATCAGTCGCATTGTACAACGCCTGGTACAGCTTTCTCGTCATATCCTGGGATGCAAACGCTATAGCATCACACGCATCGATGCCAAAACAGAAGAGTTGCATTTAATCGCCGTCGTTGGCGCTCCCCCCCAGGACGAGCAACGTTGGCACAGACGCATCGATGGCACCCGCTTAAGCGATCACATCACCGACCAGAACATACGCCACAGCTTACGAGCAGGCAAACCAATTATCCTCGATCTCTCAAAGCGCAATGTGCTGTTCGGAGCGCAGCACTACCTTCTTGTCCCCTTGCGTTCAGGCTCACAATTGATAGGCTTGTTATCGTTAGACTATGGCCTCGCTCCGCACATCTTCAGCCGCGAAGAAATGGCCCTCGCCGAAGCTATGGCCAAGCTTACGGTGCTGGTGCTGGAAAGGGCGGAGGCGCGTGCTAATAAACTGGCTCTGCTCGAAGCCGCTCAGCGTATGGACGAGTTTTTAAGCATTGCCAGCCACGAGCTACGCAATCCCTTGACCACCATCAACGGCAACATCCAGCTAGCCAAACGCTATCTCAATCTGCTCTCGCCGCCAGAGGATGTGATCGAACATCTCGATATGGTGCAGGAGTTGCTGAACCGTGCGGAACACCAGGTACACATTCAGAACAGGCTGGTCGGTGATTTACTGGACGTTTCGCGCATCCAGGCCAACCGATTGAATCTACGCCTGCACCCCTGCGATCTGGTTGCGGTTGTGCGTGCGACGCTTGAGGATCAGCGAGCGGTCACGCCCTTACGTACCATCAATCTGGAAATAGCAGATGGCGCTACGGCCCCTATTTTTGCTGATGAAGACCGCATCAGTCAGGTGGTATCCAACTACCTGACAAACGCTTTGAAATATTCTCCGGCGGATCTGCCAATCGATGCTCGCGCCGAGATCCGCGATGGGATGGCTCGCTTTTCTGTCAGCGACAAAGGGCCTGGACTGCCGCTTGAGGAGCAAACACGCCTCTGGCAGCGCTTCTACCGTGTTCCCGGTATGATTGCTCAGGGCAGTTTTAGCGTCGGCCTCGGCCTCGGCCTGTATATTTGTCGCACCATTATCGAGCATCATCAGGGGCAGGTCGGCGTCCAGAGCGCACCGGGACAGGGATCAACCTTCTGGTTTACCCTGCCCCTGACAACTTCATAAAGCCACCTTTATTGCACGGCGGTTACTTGAAACGAGGTGATCGTCTGCACTGCGCCAGACTGCAAGAGCGTACGCAATCCACACGATCCCGTCTGGAAGGAATTATCCGCGACCGAGAGCTGCCAGGCTGTCGGCTCAGGCTGGCCCGCAACCCATACTTTAACGGAGAGCGTCGAGTTGACCATGCGGAAGCGCATCGTATAGGCCGTGTTGGGAGAAGCCGTAAATGGCACACTACCCAGCATGAGGGTCATCCCATTCACCTTCTTCTGCAATACGAGCGCGCTACCGGTCAGACCAGCCTTATACCAGTTATTGGCATCAACCCAATGCAGGAGCGCCCCAATGCTTGAACCAGTAAAATCGGTGAGCGAGCTGGTCATCACAATCTCTGCATTCTGCACCACCGGTCCCAAGAGCGTATTATAGGCACCATTGCCGGAGATCTGGCCCGTATTGCTGACAATCGAGAAGGCCGAGTTATTGCTGGCATCACCCTGCCAGACATGTCCATCAGAGGCCGTTCCCCAGAATGTCTGATTGGCACGCCGGAAAGTATCCTGTGCTAGCAAGTCCCCCATTACCAGATCACGCGCCATATTAAAAACATCGGGCGAACCCAGGCCGGTCGCCATGCTATATGTGCCCGTGGCAGGATAGTAGAGATTATTCCCTGCTGTAATGCTATGATATGCAGGATACGCCTGCTGCCCATTATACAGTGCATAGAGCAATGGATTGACCAGCCCCAGAGGAGATTTTCCCTGAGCGAGCAAATACTGGTTGATGAGAGCCGTACTGGCCGCTAATAATGGGGCAGACGCACTCGTTCCGCCAATGTGCAGCCAGCCGCTGGTGAGACATCCCGCCAGTGAGACGGTACAATAGATGGCATAGCCAGTATTTGGATCGGCATCGACAGAAATGTCGGGCACTTCCCGATTACCGTTGCTATAGGCATTCTGCACTCCCGGCCCACTCTGCCACCCCGGCCTGGGCCAGACGCTGCTAATGCCGCCACCGCTCCCCGCTCCCTTCGGGCCATGCAATATGTCAAGCGGATTCGACCAGACCGATTCGCTCCCGTAGGTGCCATCGGGGTTCACGTTCAACGTGGTTCCACCCACAGCGGTCACATTGGGATCGCTGGCAGGATAGTCCACCGCTAGATTCGTATCCTGACAACCATATGCCCCAGAATCGCCAGAGGCGGCAAAAAACGACATGCCCTGAACGGCTCCCTGCGCAAAAATATTGCTGAGCGTTTGCATATTGGCGCTCCCAGTCACCGATTCGCATGCTCCCCAGCTAATACTCACAATCGAGGTTCTATTATCGGTCACAATCCGATTGACCGTATCATTGAAGCCCTGAGCCGTATTAGGGCCTTCGTAAACAAGTTGGAGGGCGTGAGGCGCGACGGCTGCGGTCACCTCCATATCTAGCTCAACCTCGACGGCATTCGAGCCAGCTGCCCCACTAAAGCCATCTACCAGGACATTCGAAGCATTAATGGTCCCTGTACCGCCAAGATTATATATGTTCGCATATTGTTGCACATCGTTTAATTGATACCCATCGAGTTCAAGGAGAGCAATGGACTGATTATCGCCATAAATATTGCTATTCTGCAATGGCGCAAAATCGTAAGCGGTTGCCAGATCTTTCGGACCAAAACCGCCCGTTGTTCCCTGAGCACCAGAGCGTACAACATGATGAGCCTGAAAACGGACGCTGCTATCCAATCCACTTAAAGAGGAGACGAAAGCATGCAGCTTCCCTGGTATTTGCGGCTGCGTCGCATTCGCATAAAAAGTCTGTTTCCCCAACTGGTAATCGTTAATCTGCACTTTAAATGCCTGCTGGACCTGCGAAACTGTACCGGCAACGTCGATGAGCAGATTGTTGGAGGCAACATTCTTTACGCTTAGCCCCTGGCTTTGCAAAAATTGTGTGACCTGTTGCACCTGGTCAGTAGTGGGTGCAAAACGCTCTTTGAATTGTGCAGGCGTCAAAAAGTGGCGATAAAGTGGCGATGCGGGATTGCGCACGGCCAGCACCAGATCATTGAGATCATTCAGGTTGCGCGGCTGCAATCCAACCGTGATAGCAAGAGGCTGATCGGAACGAGTTGGTCGCACATACCTGGCCTGACGCACAAGAGGCGCGGCTTGATTGCTCATGGGAACAAACGAACCATAAGCATGCAAGTCGTTCATAGCAGCCAGCGAGCTACTGGCCTGAGTCTGACTCAGGTTCTGTATCGTGACTAAGCTCGCCGCCACCACGATAAGAATAATCAAGATCGCGACAAGGTTACGTATCGGATTCCATCGCATAATATTCCCCCCCAGAACTACAAAACTTATTGCGAAACGTTGGCTTTTCAGATAAAAGGGTAATAGACTGGACTCGATAGTACAACCACAAACACAAAACTTAGATCATCTCAACATCAATAAATAGGTTATTATTAATTTATTAAATAAAAATAGTAAATTTATCATGAACCAGAACACCCTATACTATCTATCAAAAATATTTATACATGAGCTGCTCTATTCCCCACGACGTACTAGTTAAAACTTAGTAACAGCTAAAATTACAAATTAGTACAGCATCAGCACAATATTACAAAAGTACTACGCTGGCTACATTGTCAATAATGAGGGGTAGCATCATAGTAAAGCCTGATTTAAAGACGCTTGGGGTGATCATGCGGGGAAGCTATCGGGCGGTAAAACCAGAGAAGCCGTGAGCGTGAGGTTGAGAAATCTTTACTGGCACTATGACATAGTTATCAAAGAATCAACGGAGGAATAATACGCGTATATCCTGCAAAAATGCTACAAACGCATTTATAAAGAATTTAGCTTGTTCTCGCAGTGCCCGTTCTTTACATGTGACTCTTTGGTCTTGTCGAGGCAGGATATAGGGCTTGAAGAGCTTTCTAGAACTTTTGGATCTCTGCTCAGTTTACGGCAGTCAGGGAATAGGAAACATCCCGAAATCTTCGAACTTTCGGGATGTTTCCTTTATACGAACGTGACTTGATGTATTTCGCCTGTGGTTTAGTTGTCCACCTCGATGGTGGCGATGGCGAGATACTGTTTGGCTTGCTCGGCAAGTTGCCTCCAACGCACCAACGCCTCGCGCACGTTCGCATCAACAATCCTGACAATCTCCTCGTCGGCGCTCTCTTCAAGGAGGGTTTGCAGATGGGTGATGTCATCGTGCAAATTAAACCAGATTGCTCGCATTTTTTGTAATGCTGGCATCACGGCGGTCACATTGTTGACGGCAGATGTGATCCAGGACTGGACTCTCTTACACGCGAGATCGGCCAGCGCTTTTGCCCGGTTGAACTCGGTCTGATTATAGTAGGCTCGCATCAACAGCATCATTTCCCGCGTCAATCGCTGTCCCTCGCTTTCCTTCTGGGTGTCACGACCCAGCAGCCCAAAGGCTTCTTCCAGGTTATAGCACGCCTTCGTTGCCGTCTGGTTCGCCGCTCTCTGATAGGCCACGTTAAACCTGATCACCTGGTCCTGTATCTGAGCACCTTCTGTTACTAACGCCGCAAGGCTGCTGCCTGGGCTTGGGAAATGAATATGAAACTCTTGCCTTGTTCGGATTACGTTCTGTTTGGCCTGTTCCACGTCCTGCACAAATTGGGTGGTTTGCTGACTGACCTCTTCGGCCTGCCGGAGGGAGAATGCAGCTCTCTCGCTCATCAATTGCAGTAGATGCTTGAGTTGTTCCAGCGAGGGGAGTCGCGCCTCACCCTCTATCTGCATGGACGGTGTCGCCAGGCTGCTGATGGCGGCATACTGCGCATCCGCGAAGGCGCTGAATTCGATGAGGTTCTCAGCCAGGGCCAGGTAGTCTGGCATGATCTGGGTTTGAAAGATTCTGCATGGGTTTACAATGAAGCGAAAGTCGTACCAGATGGGGCCATAAGCTACTACGTACGGTACATACTGCTGGTATGTCTTGATATCCTCCAGGTCTTCAAGGGTCACGTCGAACATGGAGACGATCATCTCTCTATCGCGTGTGGGCAAGCGCAAACAGATTGCAACTGCGGCCTGAATAGCAAGAAACTCCTCTCGCTGCAGAGCAAAGGTGCCATCGTCGTTGAAGATGAGATCGTGGTCGGGAAACAGTTTGATCTGGCGTCCTGTCTCCGTCATGATCACTTCCTTTCGAGCGGTGGGATTGGTCACCACAGCGTCCATGAGCCAGGCAAGTCTGAGTGATTGCAGGGTTGAGAAATCAATGACCTGTTCAACATCATCTGATGTGATCGTCCACTGCGAAAACGGCGTTGGACGATAGTAGCTCGTTCTCTGTTCTTCAGCAACTTCGCCATCGACGGTGATCGCGTAGGTGATATTGAGTAGTTCATCCTTGATCTTGAGCGTGGCGTCGGCATGGTCGTGTTCGTAGACAAATTTGCGCCTGGAAGGTGCCGCAACAAAGGGATAGTTCTGCTCCTGCCAGTGGTCCATCTGTACACCGGAGTTTTCGAGCGTGAGCGAGATGCGCCTGCCTGGGGGAATGCGCACGCCTTGCAGGACACAGCGCAATCTTTTGACGCGCACGCGCTCAAGCCCGCGAAAGGCATGCTCGTCAACGGTGAGAGGGATGGTGGCCTCACGCTTGTCGCGTAGAGCTGCGATGATGCCGTCATAGGCGGAATGAGCAGGCTCCGAGGCGATAATGAGCAGGGTGGTCTGGACCGATTGCGGCGGGGGGTTCAGCGATTCCCGGACGTTGTTGAGCTTGCGGACCAGCGTTGCCAGATCCTCCTCAAGTTGTAGGATTGGAGTGGTGATCGAAGGCACTATCTCAGCATCGGTGAGCGTCTCATACTGAAAGGCCCAGACGAGATTCTGCATTGCCAGGAAGAGCCAGCACTTCAGATTGAGTTGTTGCTGGAAGAGGAGTTGTAAGACCGCAGTATTAAGCTCCTCATTGTCTGTCAGCTCTTGCAGATACTCCTGCAACGGTGCTTGCTGGCTCTGACTGACCTGGGCTTGAATTTGCAATTGGAGCAGTTCCTGGCAGGCTTTGAAGACGGCTGCTTGCGAGGCGAGAAAGGCTTTCCCATAGATCGCCTGCTTGTCTAGCTCTAACTTGTAGGCAGCAGCTCCACCGATGCGCTCATCGATGGCGACCTGGAGCAAGGTAACCGTCGTTGCCATGAAGATATCCCATTCAGCTTGACCGGAGATCAGGTCGAGGTTAGGGGTGGTCGGTTCTGGCCAGGGAAGCTCGGCCTCTGGTTTGCCCTGGATACGTTCAAGGAGGCTCTCAATCAGCGCCTCAAGGTCTGCGATCATCTTGTCCAGATGTTCCATGCTCGCCAGGACCGCCTGGATCTGTTTCACGATCTCATCCAACTCGCCGACCAGAGCGATCAAGGCCTGGAGTGCCTGGAAGCCGTTGGCGATGGCTTCACCTGTGCTTGCTCCCCCTGAGGCGACCGCCGAGCCGACGCTGAGAGCAAAATCGGTAACCGCCAGAAACATTCTGCGTACGCCTGACCAGTACTGATGGCTTTGCCAGATCTGCATGCCCGCTTCAAAATCAATCTTCGCGATTTTTACCTGATATTGCTGGCCCTCGTACTTTTTCTTGGCGCTCTCGGCATTGGTCACGGCCTGCGCGAGCGTTTGCTGAGCGAGCACAATCAGGCTTTCATGGGCGCGGATCGTTGCCTCATTATGCTGGATCAGCAGTCGCACGGCAGCCTGACGCTCGGCCAGACTGGCGTTCTTATCGGCAAAACGGGTATATTCTGCCTCGTACGCCTTGACAGGGGCAAAAAGCGCGTGGGCTTCGCGCTCGTAGGATTGTAGCGAGAGATAGGGCACGAAGACGGCTGTGCTGGGGATGAGCAGCGAGCGCGTCAGGAGGGCTTCGCTCTGCTGGTGAAGATCTCTGGCCTCAGTGGCTCCTTGTGTGAGATAGATAATCCAGTGCAATAAAGCCTGGGTCTCGACCGGATGGGAAACGAAGAGGGCTGCCGCAAGCTGAAACTGCGTGGTGAGCAGCAGTCGTGTAGGACGCAGCCAGCGGAGCATCTCGTTCTTCATCGTTTTGATGGGATCATGCTTGATCTGATTCTCTTCGCCATAGATATCGAGTCCGACATGGTCAACTGGCATCTCGCTCAAGGTCCAGCCGCTGGCATTTGGGTTGGCACTGTGCTTGAAATCGAGTGTGCCAGTGATGCTCTGTGTGTAGACGACCAGGCCATTATCTTCGCCGATCAGGACGGTGCGTGTGCCCGCGATGTCGATCTCACGGGCAACCAGCAGCAAGGCAAGGCTCTCAATGAGGACTGGTTGTGGATCGGCTGAAATACGAATGATATCGGCATAGACCTGGACCTGGGAGTAGCGTTTCTCGCTGGTTGTAACGTGACGCATGATCTCATCGAGCGAGACGACGAGGCCACGCAGGAGATATCTGCTCGTTCCATCCTCTAGGGCGGTGATGGCTGGAATAGCTGCCTGTGCGATAATCTGCTGATAGAGATCTTCAATCGGCTTGTCTGCAAGAGCCGTCATGGGATGCCTCCTTCTGTTTTCCACGTACCGAGCGGCAACCTGCGCCACTTGCGAGGCCCTGGTTGCCGCACCAACACCATGATTACGCAGCCGCGCGCAGTTGTTGCAGTTGGGCGTAGACACTGCTCGTTGCATATTGAGGTACGATGAAGGCTACCTCGCGATATTGCTCAGCTTTGTCAGCAACTTTTGCCCACCGCTCTTTCATCTCCTTAATGCCAGCTCGCACCAGGCGGACCAGCAGGTCTTCAAAGTTTTCGTCGATGGCGATGACGATGTCGTTAAGCTCCTGATCGATGGCCAGCCAGGAACCTCTGAGCCTGGCAAGCACCGGCAGCGCTTCGTCGATCTTTTTCTGGATCGAAGCAACGCTGTCATTTGCCAGCTCAAGGCTGTTGAGAAAAAGCGCCGCTTGCTTCGCCTTTTCCTGCGCAAGTTTGATTTTCGCTTCGATTGCCTCGGCTCTGGCTTTCCATTGATCAGCGATTTCGCCATATTTGATCGTCATCGCAAGCGCGACAGACAGTCCTATCAAACCAAGCCACCCATAGTACTGCGGCTCTTTGTAGGCTTTATAGTACGCTTTCTCATATTCGCGGGTAGCCACTTCAAGCTCTTCAGTAAGACGCTCAATCTCTTGCAGGGTCTGCGCAAGCTCGCCAGTCTCAGCGTCGAAACGCTCATGATATTTGCGCGAGAGGGGATCGATATGGCCCTTATCGGCTTTGGTCTCTTCCAGAAATTCGCCATAGAGCCGACTGACAGACTCGGAGTGAGTGACAAAATCGCGGGCGCGTCTGCTCAGTTGCTCAATCGTCGCACGAAAGTCGCGTTCAAGTTCTTCTTCTTCCTCCGGCGAAGTGGCATCCTGGTACTCCTGGGCGATGTCGAGCAAGACATCGTAATAGATGTTCACTTTGGTGTTATAGGAGACGATATCTCCCGCCAGCCTGACGCTTTCGGGGAAGGTGTTCTCGGTGAAATTGCGGCAATGATCGACGACGTTTTTATATGCGCCGAGAAGGTCGTTGAACTGGCTGCCATGCTCTTGCGGGATTCCGACGATGAGTTCAAGCTCTCTGACATCGGTAGGGAGCAGTTTCCCAGACTCGACATAGGCTTGCAGCGCGTAGAATTCGGGCTCTTGCAAAGTAAAGGGGTCATCCTGGTTCTCCATACCAGGGAACTGTGGTCCGAGATCGATGTTTCCGGTCTTGAGCACTCTGCTTACTTGTTTCTTGTGTTTCTTCATCTTCCACTCTCCTTGTGCGTTATACCTGCTAGATATATTCACGAACAATAATCTTGAATAACACACAATCTATGATATTACCTTTAATACTAAAAATATACCCAATAACTCCTGCAATTTCAAGCAATATGTTATACAATATTTTAACGTTGCAGATTATTGTGTAACATATTGCTCAATATGCTTCATATACTGAAATGTTCAGGTCAGCCCGCCTGCTTTACACCAAAAAAACCTGTAATGCAAGAAGGCTATGATTAGACGACAAGGCGAGATATTGTGGCTGAGTGGGGGCTATGCTACACTGGGGGGCAAGAAAAATGGAAGGATAAGCTTTTATGCTGGATGAGATTTTAGCGAATAATGAACGCTTTCTTCAGGCGCACAGCCTCCCCACGGTTGGGCATGCTCCACGCAAACGTACGGCTGTGGTGACGTGCATGGATTGTCGCCTGGTGCAGATGTTTGAAGACGCGCTTGGCCTGGAGCGAGGGGATGTGCTGGAACTGCGAACGGCTGGTGCGACGATTGCTGAGCCTGAGCGCGAACCTGCTGCCAATGATCTGATTCGCTCGTTGGCTGGTGGCGTCTATCTGCTGGGCGTGCGCGAAGTGCTGGTGGTTGGGCATACCGAGTGCGGCCTGAGCCGGATCAATCCGACGGCGCTGGCTGCATCGATGCAGGCGCAGGGCGTTGATCCGCAGCGGTTGGTTGAGCGGGAGGGCCTGAAAGATGTCAATGGGCTGGTGAGCTGGTTTGGCGCGTTTAGCGATGTGCATATCAATGTCAAAGAGGTTGTGAACGTGATCCGCAACAGTCCCTTCCTGCCGAAAATCCCGGTTCATGGTTGCGTGATCGATATCAATACAGGCAAGCTAACGCTGGTTGATCGCGATAGCAGGTAGGTGTGCGGGCGTAAAGAACGAATGGATGGTCGTAGGAGGAGAGGCAAGCGCTTGCCCTCGCATAATATCATCCTGCCAGCAGGATTCCGACAGCGAGCACGAGTCCGCCGAGCCAGAAGCTGAGGCCGAGCGATTCGTGCAGGAAGAGGGCGCTGAGCAGGCCGCCGACGAGGGGTTGGGCGAAGAAGAAGATGGCACTGACGCTGGCCGGGAGGCGCTCGACTCCTTTGTACCAGAGAAACCAGGCCAGGGCGGTAGCGCCTATGCCCAGGTAGAGGATGCTGGCGAGCGAGCTGAAGGAGAAGGTGGTGAGTGGGTGCTGGATTAGCTCCCAGGCTGCGAGGGGAACGAAGAAGATCAGGCTCCAGATGGTGGCGTAGGTGGCAACGCTTAAGGCCGACAAACTGCGTACCAGTGGCGCACCGAGCACGGTGAATAAGGCCCAGGCCAGTGCTGAGGCGATCAAGAGGGCGTCTCCTAGCAATGCCTGTCCGTTCGTCAGAGATTGTTCCCCTATGCCGACGATCAGGACGACGCCGATCAGCGCGATCAGCATGCCGACGATAGTGCGCCAGTGGGGGCGTTCGCGTAAGAGCAACCAGGCAATGGGGACGATGAAAACGGGCGTGATGGTGGTCAGGAGTGCGCCGTCGTGGGCGGTGGCGAGATTGGTTCCGGTGAACTGGGTGATGATGGTGGCGGCGATACAGAGGCCGAGCAGGGGAAGACGTTTGCGCTCGCTGCTGGTGAGCTTCTGCGTTGGTTGGGCCTGAAGGCGACGGCTGAGCCAGAGCGTTACCCAGAGGGCGAGACCGCCGATGAGCAGACGGAAGAGGCCAAGCGTGATCGGTGGGATGGCGTCAAAACTGGCTTTGCTGACAACGTACATGCCACCCCAGAGGCATGAGGCCCCAAGCGGAGCTAATCCCGCGATGCCTTTAGCATGCTGTTGACGTTGAATTGTTGCGGGTTGTGTGCTGGTTGCTGGCATGATGGTCATTCTACGGGGAAGCCGCGTTCAGTGAGCAGCTCTTTGACGCGGGCCAGATGTTCAGGCTCGATGCGTACCAGGCGGCTCTCTTGCTCAACTTCAGCCCCTAAAAGCTGGTTGAGTTCTGCGTCGGCTTGCAGGTCTTGAAGAACCTGAGCTGAGAGACGTAGCATTGGACTCTGCTCAATCGCGATACGTTGCCGTTCCCCGTAACCTCCTCCCCAGAGTTTGAGACGGATCAGGAGGGAGCCGGGAATGCCCCCCTCGCAATATTGTTGCAGGAAACGTAGGATGTAGTCAAGAGTGAGGCCGGATGCTTGTGCTCGCGTCAGTGATGCTGGCGTGAGTTGATACCAGCCGGTGCTCTCGTCACAATCGCTAAATCGCTTGCTTTCGGCTGCCAGATAGAGGTCTAGCACGGCGTAAAGGGGCTGTAAGAGGCCGTCATCGTGCAGCCGCCATTGTGGTTCATGGGCTGGCAGGCGGCCATTTTCTGTTGGGGCTGCCGTGAGCGTGGGCAGGTAGTCGCGTTGCCAGAGGATTTGCTGGACCGCGGAGAGCTGATGGGGGGCGATCTCGGCTAACGTGGAGGCGAGGCGACGGCCAAAGAGGTGGCGCGTTGCCTCATCGGCGAAGAGTTCGTCGAGCAAAGTGGCGTTGTCCACTTCTAAAAGCGTCGCTTCCTGCCAGACTTCCACGCGTCGAGCCTGGCGTTCCCACTCGACCAGCGAGTAGCGCACATTCTGGGGGATAGCGCCTCCTGCCGCTTGCTCTAATGTCTGCTGGATGGTATCAACGCGCAGGCCCCGCTGGATGGCACGCGTCACGCTGGCTTTGGTTAAGCGGTATTGCGCGATGTGTTCCAGGCTGACGCGTTCGGCGAAGCGGTCCAGCTGGACCAGCAGCAGTTCGGAGACAGGGGCGAGCGCGACCAGCTCGAAGTTGGGCTGCACGATCAGTCGTCCCCAGCCAACGGCTTCGTTGTGAGGTGCGGCGTTGCTCATAATCGCCGCCGCTCCTTGTGCTAAGCGGAAGGTGGTGGCAAGCTCCTCGTTCTCAAGCTCCACAACGCCCAGCCAGTGCAGTGGTCCGGTGACAACGGTGCGGATAAAGCCGCCTTCCACCAGATGCCACCCTTCACGATGGGTTAGCCAGCCGCGACGCAGCCGGAAATCCCAGCCGTAGGGATTGCTGCCGCTCGAATATCGCTCGGCTCGCGGCCCATATTGGCGCGGGAAGAGCAGGTAGGGGATGTAGA
>DASTZT010000068.1:0-5730 GCA_035764225.1 Ktedonobacteraceae bacterium | reverse complement strand
GCAATGCGCTCTATGTCGCCCAACTCTTGTAAATGCAAAGTCAAACGGCTGCGCAAGGCCGGGCTTTCATAAAGCTCTTCGACGCTCGCCAGGCGTGCATCAAGCTGGCTCAGATCCAGCAGCGGCTGCGTGATGGTGCGGCGCATCTGCCGCGCCCCCATCGGCGTAATCGTGCGGTCCAGTACGCTCAAGAGGCTACCCATCAGCATGCCACTGCGCGATCCCTGGAGCAGTTCTAGATTACGTTGCGTGTGAGCATCCAACACCATATAGCTGGTAGTACGATACGAGCGTAGAGCCGTGAGCAGTGCCAGCAAACTGCTATTCATCTTCTCCAGATAGGCAATAATCGCTCCCGCCGCCGCAATAGCCTGCGGAGCCTGCGCACAGCCGTACGCTTCAAGCGATTGCACGCCAAAATGGCGGCAGAGCCGCGCCTGGGCCGCCTCCTGCTGAAAAAAATAGGGGGGACAGTACGTAACCGTGACCTCTTTAGAAGGGAACTGATAGGCTTCCTGCCTGCCCCCTTCCATCAGCAAACACTCGACCGGAGCGATGCGCTGGAGTTCGGCATCCAAAGCCACTGGCAATTCATCGGCGGCAAACCAGGTGACGATAAATTCGCCCGTGCTTACATCTACCGCCGCCAGTCCGCTCTGAGTGCGCCCGGAGGCTATCGCGACCAAATAATTATTCTGGCGAGCAGGCAAAAGATTGGGTTCGGAGAGCGTGCCAGCCGTCAAAATGCGCGTGACGGCCCGATCAACCACCCCATGACCAACTTCGCCCACCTGTTCGCAAATAGCAATCTTGTAGCCACGACGAATTAGCTTGCCCACATAATTTTCTAGAGCATGCAAGGGGATACCAGCCAGCGGCACCCTCTCATCCCCATAAACGCGGTTGGTCAGGACGATTTGAAGCTCGCGAGCGGCAATTACCGCATCTTCGTCAAAAGTTTCATAGAAATCGCCGACCTGGTACATAAGAATGGCGTCGGAATACTGACTCTTGATCTGCAAATACTGTTTTCGGGCGGGTGTGGGCATCTATTCTGAACCTCTACCTATATCTTTTATGCCTGTGCTGTTATTGAACACATGTACTTTACATTATTCTTATCCCATTGTCAAAAGGTGGTCATGGTAGTCCTTCCCTGGCAAGATCCAGCACTTTCGCTACCACAAACTCTTGCATTTTTATCGAAAGTAATATATAGTAATTCATAGTTAGTTTTAGTTCTTTTAGTATTACATAGTATTTCCTGGCACGAAAGGACGGGGATTTATGGAACATCTTATGACTTCAGAGGAGATAGCAGAGTTTCTACATGTTGACCCGGTGACGATTCGCCGCCTGGTCGGCAAAGGCGAACTCTCAGCCTATCGTATCGGTGCTGACTACCGTTTTGCACCCTCCGATCTTCAGGAGTATCTGTTGCGGCAGCGCGTTCCTGCTCGCACAGAAAACAAGCTGGATGCGACACCGAACACGCCATTTGGTCAGCTTACGCAATTAGTAGGCAAAGCTATTCACGGAAAACAGCCACCCAATGACCGCTTCGGCCGCTTCACGAGACGAGCACGTAGCGTCCTGAACCTGGCCCAGGAGGAAGCCCGTTCACTCCAACACAATTATATTGGTACAGAGCATCTGTTGCTGGGGCTGCTCCGCGAGGGACGAGGGGTAGCGGCCCAGGCGCTCAGCAACCTGGGTATCGAATTGCAACCAGCACGAAGATCGGTTGAGGTAATCATTGGTCGTGGAGAGTCAGAGCGTACTTCCGGTGAAGTAGGGCTTACTCCACGCGCCAAAAAAGTGATTGAGCTGGCTGTCGATGAAGCACGCAAGCTCAATCATCACTTTCTAGGGACAGAACATCTGCTGCTGGGGATGATCCGTGAAGGCGAAGGAATAGCGGTCAAGATTATAGAGAATATGGGCATCCAACAAGAACAGGTGCGGGCAGAAGTTATGCGTATGATTAGCCAGCATCAAGAGCAAGAGGTTGCCGCCATCCAGCCAGTGCCAGAGGAAGCCACAGCTCTGCTAGCTGAAGAAGGGCAGGGACTCGTCTGCCCTCGCTGTGGTGCCCGCTGTCCAGGATACTTCCGCCACTGCTTCAATTGTGGTGAGCCATTTTCTCGCGATGAATCGCATCATGGCGAGGAAGAAGAATAACGCTTCCCTTTGCCGCACCTTCCACTATGACCTTCTTGAGGTATGGTATCCAGAGTTACGCTGGTTGGGGACGGATGCCTGTCCCCAACCATTTGCTTGATTATAGTCCAACCCCGGCAAGGTACCATACCATGCCCATACCACGGCCATTGAACTGGCCAGGAGCCATATCACCGACGTAGGTATAGAGCGGATGACCGTCGTATTCAACCTGATTGCCGTTAGCCGTCATAAAAACGCTCAACTTCTTGGGCAGAGGTGTGGAACTGCTCAGCATCATTCCATTGGCCATCAGCGGCGGCCAGGCTTTCGCGCAGGCACCCGTACAAGTGGAGGCTGGAGCGGGATCGCTCATGCGGTAGTAAATAGAAAACCCTTTCTCGGTGGTAAGGACCATGACTTTTTTACCGTTCAGCATCACCTGCCCGACATGGATCAAGGCGTTAGTATTGTTGCCCATCGTTGTCATGGTCGGGGTCGCCATTGGAGCAGTGGTTGGGGTCGCGCCCATCATTTGATTTCCCGCCATCGTTGCTGTCGGGGTGGCCGCCCCCATCTGGTTCCCCATGCCAGTAGTGTTATTCCCCATCGTATTATTGTTCGTGTTGCCGCCTGAATTACTACCGCAGGCAACAGCAAAGATGGTCAGGAGCGCACAGGTCACAATTAACCAGGAACGTCGCAGCGTTGTCATGTAAAATACCTCCTCTGATATTAGAGCCATTATGATTTGCATTGCCATCGCTTTCCCCACAACCGGCAGGGAATAGAGCAGGACGATACGACAACAGGGAATCCCAATGTCAGCACAATTTAACAAATAACATACGGGCTGATTGCGTTTCGCCTCTTTACGATTTACACGCCCATCATTTACCGAACTTACAAAAGAGTACCTATTTCCCTGCCTGGATTACTAATATATATGAGATTACCTCTTTTCATCATCCTAAATAGCTGCAATAATGGCTACATTGATCGTTAGCCCAAAATTCGCCAGAGGAGTTCTCGTTATGGAAGTGACCAATGATGCCCAGAAGATAGGACAGGCGCTCAACTGGATTATCTCTCTGCTTAACCGCCACCACGTCCCGTATCAGATCGTTGGCGGCCTGGCAGCCAAAGCCTATGGAGCGACGCGTCCGCTGGTGGATATCGATATCTACGTGCCGCTAGACCAGGCGCAAGTGGCGATAGAGGAGATGAAGCCATATATTGTCCGCGAACCATTACCCCATAAAAGCGCTTCCTGGGATCTGATCTATATGGCCCTGGAATATCACAATATCTGGATCGAAATTGGCGATACCACTACCAATCCGAGCTTCTATAATCGCTGCGATCAGCGTTGGGAGCCGCAGCTGATTGACTTTGCACGCTCCAACACGGTGAACTTATATGGTGTAGAGATCCATATTATGCCAAAATATGAGCTGGTTAGCTACAAAGCCATGCTTGATCGCGAAGTGGATCACCAGGACTTACGGGAAATTGCTGAATAAATAGTGCTCATCTTCAAAACAACAACAAACCATAGCATATTTACGTATAACAATAGCAGCAAATTGATCGTCTCGCTTCTTCTTTCAAAACCCCATTTAGGAAGAACGTGCAAATAAAAACGATGTAGAGGAGAGAAAACAGCATGGTTGATCTTGATGCCCCTATCACAGAAGTGACCGTCTACTCTGACCGCGCCCTCGTCACACGCAAGGGGAGCATCCATCTCGAAGCTGGCGAGCATGAATTGCGGGTCAACAATCTACCCCAGTTCTTACGCGACTCGCTGCGCACCTCCGGTCAGGGTCCACAGCAGACGCGTATTCTCAATGTCGATATCACAACCGCTTTCTATACTCGCCCGCCGGAGGCCGATCTGTCCAGGCTCCAACGCGAGTTGGAACGCTTGCAGCAACAACAACAATTGCTCAGGGCACGCCAGGACTCGCTCAACGATCATCGCCAATGGCTGCGGGCACTCGGCGAACAGTCGCGCGATTTCGCGAAGGGACTGGCTCAAGGACAGATGAAGCCGCAGGACTGCGCCGATTTCTTTAGCTTTATGACCAATCAGGCTTTACAAGACGCAGAGGCAGCGCAAGGCGTGGAGATCCAGCTTAAACAGGTTCAACTGGAGATCGAAGCCAAAAAGCGCGAGTTGTCCCACAAGCAGGGTCACGCGAATCCCGACCGCCTGGCGGCCATTGTCAATGTCGCGCTAGAGGAGGCAGGCGATTTCATGCTGGAACTCTCCTATCTGGTGATGGACGCCTCCTGGTATCCTCAATATGACGTGCGTGTGCAGATGAACGACGAGCATAGCGCGGGCGAGGTCGAACTGACGTACGTGGGGATCGTCCAGCAGTATACGGGCGAAGCCTGGGAACTGGTCAATCTCGCGCTCTCCACTGCCCGCCCTAGCCTCGCGGCGGTCCTGCCCGAACTCAAGCCCTGGTATCTCCAGGTTTATACGCCACCTCCACCAGCGCCACAACCATTGCGCGCCCAAGCACCTGGAGGAGCGCAGATGGCGAGAATGAGCATGGCGGCAGCCGCTCCCGCACAGATGCTAGATATGAAAGAGGTGGAGCCAGCTCCCGTCGAGGCCAGCATAGAAACTGCGACGGTCGAACGCTCAGGCACGGCGTTGCTTTTCCGGGTGGGCCGCTCGGTCGATATCCCCTCGGATAACTCGCCGCACAAAACGACGATTGCGCGCGATAATCTTCCCTGCGCATTCGACTACGTGAGCGCCCCCGTTACCGAGGAGCACACCCACTTGCGCGCCACCATCACCAACACGACCGAACGCGTGCTGCTCAAGGGCAACGCCAGCATCTTCCTGAGCGGCGAATATGTCGGTACGACGTTAGTGAAGATGACGGCTCCCGGTGAGCAATTCAAAATCTTCCTGGGCATTGATGACGACATCAAGGTCAAACGAGAACCAATTGAACGCGCCGTGGACAAGGGGAATCTGCTGCAAAACGATATTCGCCGCATCACCTACGGTTACCGCATTACCATCCACAATTACGCAGCTCATCCCAGACGTATCGTCGTGCGCGATCACCTTCCCGTTCCCCAACATGAACGCGTTAAAGTCAAGGTTCAGGGCATTCTTCCCGCCCCCAGCAAACGGACTGGTCTGGAATTGCTCACCTGGCGCTTTACCTTACCAGCAGACGGAGAACAGAAAATCGAATACCGTTTCGTGGTGGAGCATCCGCAAGGAATGAAGGTGCTGGGCTTACCGTAGGGGCCTTCCTTGCAGCCGACCAACGCGGCTATCACTGCCTTGAAATGCCGAAGGGCAACGCCACTGCCGTGTCTAGCTGTGCTCAGCCCTTCGGCAAGGAAGGCTAGCTTCGCTCAGTTCGGCTGGATAGAAGGATAGATTTTGCACCCGCCCTTGAACAGGCTCGACAATAACTCAGCCCGGTGGCCTCGGCATATTGCCCCGTGAAGCCCTTGTTCGTGCCCATCGCTCCCTGGCTGTAGCGACTGGTGCCGTAGGGGCCGTAGACCTGATTGCCCTGCACGGCGGCG
>DASTZT010000067.1:0-6431 GCA_035764225.1 Ktedonobacteraceae bacterium | reverse complement strand
GGAAAATGCGCTTCGCGCATTTTCCCACAACACCGACACAAATCCTTTACGGCGAAGCCGCACGAGTGCCGCTCTGCAAGGGCGAAGACACTCAGCACCAGACACACTCTAACCATTTGGTGTCGCCATCCGTAAAATAAGAGAGGGGAGGAGAATTTATTGCCTGGTTGGTTAAGATGCTGTAAACTGGATAGGCTATCCTGGTAAAGGATAGGCTGAATATCTGGACACAGATTATGTCATCTGGTAATCTCTGATTGCAGAGATGTTTCTTTTTGATGTAATATAGTTTATGGCGTACTTTCTTTTCTGGCAACGCCGCCGGAAAAGAGGAAAACGGTCGCCATCAACGTATCTCGATAGCTACACTACCTCAAAGGAGAGGCATATGAAACAAGCAACTTCAAAGGAAAAGGCCGTCAGACCTCACGGTATCCCTAACCTCCGCATTCTTCGTCAGAGGCAAGGGCTGAGTCTTGGACAACTCGCGGATATGACAGGTCTGCGTAAAGATACGATCTCCCATCTGGAAAATGGGCGCGAAACCCCGCAACCTTACCATCTGCGCTTACTGGCTCGCGTGCTGGGCGTCGCAACCCTCGATCTCGTCTCATAGGCAGCGCCGCGCTGTCTCGCAATATGCTCAGAATTGAGCATTCCGGCAAAAGGGCATCCTGGGGATGCCCCAACGATGTTTCCATTCCCCTTGACTTTTACGGCTTTATCGTTTATCATTATAATTAATCGGTCAGTCAATTAACAGGGAGAGGGAGGTCTGGTATGGCGAGAACACCAAAGGTTGTGGAAGATCGACGAGAGCAGATTCTCGATGCGGCTATGCGCGTGTTTGCTCAGAAGGGCTTCACCGGGGCGACGAACAGGGATATTGCCCGCGAAGCTGGCATTACACCTGGACTGATTTATCATTACTTTGAAAGCAAAGAGGCCGTCTTTCGCGCCATTGTTGAGGCGCGTTCTCCTCTGCATATGCTGAGAACGCTGCCTACGGAGGCGCTGGCGCAACCGCCGGAGGTGTTTTTGCGCTTTCTGGTGCGGCGCGTGCTCAGTATCGTCGAAGATGAGAAGTTTGTGCAGTTGATCCATATGCTGCTGCCAGAATTGATTCATAATCCGGCACTCTCTCCCGCAGGAACAGAGGTGCTTCAGCAGGTGGTGGATTTCCTGAGCGCATACCTGGCAGCGAAGATGGAGCACGGCGAGTTGCGTCAGACCGATCCCAGGCAAGTGGCGCAGGTGTTCCTTGCTAGCGTGATGGGCTTTGTGTTGCGCCGCCAGGTGATGCGCGATGCGAGCGCACGTTCGCTCGACCATGAGCAAATTGCCGACACGCTGATCGATGTTATGCTCAATGGCTTATTACCACGCTAATTTTTTGTTGATCGTTAATTGGTCGATTAGTTAAATGATATGCGAGGCTCTTGCCCGTTCTCAATCTCAGAGGAGGTTTCTCATGCAACCGGAAGCTAGCACTCGAACCCATGAAATCAAACGTGTAGAACAAACGACCTGCTGTATTGTTGGTGGCGGCCCTGCTGGCGCGATGCTGGCGCTGCTGCTGGCGCGTAAAGATATCCCGGTGATGCTGCTGGAGGCGCATATGGATTTTGATCGCGAATTTCGTGGCGATACGATCCATCCTTCCGTGCTGAATATTCTAGATGAAATCGGCCTGGCTGACCGCATGCTGCAAATTCGCCATACCAAGATGTCCAAAATATCCTTCCTCACTCCCACTGGCGAGGTAACGCCTGCCAACTTTGACCGCTTGAAGGTGAAATATCCCTACATCGCCGTCCTGCCCCAGGCCGAGTTTCTGCGCTTCATTACTGAGGAGGCGAAACGCTATCCCCATTTCCAGCTCGTGATGGGGGCGCAGGTTGACGAGCTGATTGAGGAAAATGAGCGTATTTGCGGGGTGCGCTACCGGGGAGTGGACGGCTGGTATGAGGTGCGGGCTGCGCTGACGGTGGGGGCCGATGGTCGCTTCTCGCGCATCCGCAAGCTGGCGGGCTTTGAGCCGATCAAGACTTCGCCGCCGATGGATATTCTGTGGTTCCGCCTCTCGCGCAGGCCGGGCGATGGTGAAGAGACGTTCGGGCGCTTTGGCAAGCAGGTGATGCTGGTGATGATTAACCGTTTTGATTACTGGCAGGTTGGTTACGTCATTCCGAAGGGGCAGTATCAGCAGGTGCGAGCGGCTGGTCTGGAACCGTTGCGGCAGAGGGTGGCCGAACTTGCCCCGCAACTGGCTGACCGCGTCCAGGAGCTGACGGAGTGGAAACAGATTTCGGTGCTCTCGGTCGAGTCAAACCGTCTGCCACGCTGGTATCGTCCGGGGCTGTTGCTCATCGGCGACGCGGCCCATGTGATGTCGCCAGTGGGAGGCGTTGGCATCAACTATGCCATTCAGGACGCGGTTGTGACGGCGAATGTGCTCGGCGGCAAGCTGCGCTACGGCATCGCCGAGACCAGCGATCTGGCGAAGATCCAGCGTCAGCGCGAACTGCCAACGCGGGTGATCCAGACCTTCCAGAGCTTTGTCCAGCGGCGTGTCCTGGCGAACGTGCTACGTTCAGGCCAACCGCTGGGCGCGCCGCCCCTGCTCCGTTTCTTGCCGCGTATCCCGTTGCTCCGTGATTTCCCTGCGCGCCTGGTCGGCTTCGGCCTCTGGCCCGCGCACGTCAAACCCGATAGATAGCCACGTTTAGGGGAAAAGCAAGCAAGCAGGGCAAGCGCGAGGCCCCCACGTCCCCGCATCCCTGCCCCTTGCCCCTACCGCCCCCGACCGACATCCTGCGTTCCGTTTTGGGGATATGCGAGGCTGGGGGGCATCGGTAGGGGCCTTGCGCTTGCCCTGAGGGAACCATTTCTATAGGCCAACCGGGATATGGTACAATACTGGTAATCAGTGAAAAGTGTATTCCGCGCTTCAATGTCGCAGTCGCGGTGTCGGGGCAAGCTCTCGCGGTCGCCCTGGCGTAATCGCGCTATCGGGGCGATCCCTGGCGATTGCCCTGCTCAGAACGCGGATCAGGCAACGTAAATACGAGGAGGCTCCTTCCGCATGATTGAGCAGAAACCTGGCCGAGAGGCTGGCGTAGAACAGGGAACCCTTTTTGATAAAGCCGAACTAGAGCGGCTGAGCGTCAAACGTTCGCAGTGGGAAAATACCACCATAAAAAAGTCGGTCGAGCGTATTCCTGAGCGCGACAACCTTGTGACCACATCCAGCGTCCCTATCAACCGACTTTACACGCCAGAGGATAACGCCGCGCTCGACTATAGCCGTGACATCGGACTGCCCGGAGAATATCCCTACACGCGTGGCGTGCAGCCGACGATGTATCGCGCTCGCCCCTGGACTATGCGCATGTTCGCGGGCTTTGGCACGGCAGAGGATACCAATGCCCGCTTCAAATACCTCTTAAAGCAAGGGCAGACTGGCCTCTCGACGGCCTTCGACATGGCCACGCTCTATGGCTACGATACCGATCATCCAATGGCGGCAGGCGAATTCGGCAAATGTGGCGTGGCCGTCTCGTCGCTGGCTGATATGGAGATCCTTTTCGCCGACCTGCCACTGGACAAAATCACCACCTCTATGACCATCAATAGCCCGGCCTCCGCCATCTGGGCCATGTATATCGCCAATGCCGAGAAGCGCGGCTTCAAAATGGAGCAGCTCGGCGGAACGCTGCAAAACGACATCCTGAAGGAATATAGCGCGCAAAAAGAGTTCCTTTTTCCGCCCGAACCATCGATGCGCCTGGTGGTTGATACGATTGAATTTGGCACGCGCCACATGCCGCGCTGGAACACCATCAGCATTAGCGGCTATCACATTCGCGAAGCGGGCGCAACCGCCGTGCAGGAGTTGGCATTCACCCTCGCCGACGGTCTGGCCTATGTCAATGCCGCGCTGGAACGGGGGCTGAAGATCGACGAGTTCGCGCCGCGTCTCTCCTTCTTCTTCGACGTACACAACGACTTCTTCGAGGAGATCGCCAAGTTCCGCGCTGGTCGGCGACTCTGGGCCAGGCTGATGCGCGAGCGATACGGCGCGAAAGACCCGCGCTCATGGATGATGCGCTGCCATGCGCAAACGGCTGGCGTCTCGCTCACGGCCCAGCAAGCCGAGAACAACATCGTGCGCACGGCTATCCAGGCGCTCGCTGCCACCCTCGGAGGCACCAACTCGCTGCACACCAACTCGCTCGATGAGGCGCTAGCTCTGCCCACAGAAAAAGCCGCCTTGATCGCCTTGCGCACACAGCAGATCATCGCTAGCGAGAGCGGCATCGTCAATACCGTTGATCCGCTCGGTGGCTCTTACTTCATCGAGGCGCTGACCGATGAGACCGAGCGGGCAGCAATGGACTACATCAATCGCATCGACGAGCTTGGCGGCCTGCTAGCCTGCATCCAGAACGGCTTCTTGCAGCGCGAAATCGCCGAGTCAGCTTATCGCTACCAGCAGGAGATCGACCTGCACCAGCGCACCATCGTCGGCGTCAACGACTACATCATGGATGAAAATATCAAAGTGCCGACGCTCTACGTTGACTACGCAGGCCAGGAGAAGCATCTTGAGCGCCTCACCCGCATCCGCCGCGAACGTGACCAGCTCGCCGTCCAACGTGCTCTCGACAACCTGCGTCGGGCAGCCGAAGGCACTGAGAACACCATGCCCGCGCTCATCGAAGCCGCCAAAGCCTACGCCACCCTCGGCGAGATGATGGATGTCTTCCGCGCCGTCTTTGGCGACTACATGGAACCAGCCGTCTTCTAGCCACCATCTATCTCATGCATAGGAAGTATTACAAGATCACAACCTATGCATGAGATATAGGCAATTTTTATGTTCCTTCTCAGCAAAACTTTCGACAAACCTCATTGCGCCTGCTCTGTTCAAAACCTCCCTCGATCATACACAGCCAGTACCGCAGAAAGCCACAAGCTCCCCTTTACACCTCTCGTCCCACTCGGCTGTTGCTCACTGCGAAAAAGTTTGTGTGTTGCGTTAATCCAAGATTCTCACATTCCTATGAAATGGGTAATGTTGCGCATGTACATCAAAGGAGAAAAAAGTATTCTTTCCTACAGGGACACTCATTAAATACTATTAGGATTTCTTTTCTGGTACAAAATGTCAAAAAAATAGTAAAGAAAGGCAAAAAAACATGTCAACAACTTCTACTCCGATCACAATGCTGACAAACATTCACACTGATGCACCAAAATTTCAGGCGTTATCAAAACACTTTCAGGATATGGTAGAATTGAGCTTTCGCAAGGCTCTGCTACACGAAGGCGATCCACAGACATTTCCTCTTGATGGTGAGAAGCCATCACTGGAGGCCGTCTTCGCCCACACGCTACAAGCGGTCCCTTCTGAGAAGAAGGCTACGGCTATCAAGAGCGCTCTCGCTGGTGCAAAAACCATGCCCGCCGGTGTGCCCTCTCAAGTTAGTTTGCGTACCGCGAGCCCCATCCAGGAGCAGATGCAGGCACTCCCTCTTCCGGGTCGATTGACGCCGAGCGAGCTGGCTCAGATGACCCAGATTGTGACTCGACCATCTGTCAACCAGCCCTCGGCCCCGACGAGATTTCAGCAGGCGGAGATACGGCTTCTGAAGCTCAAGTGTGTTCAGAAGACCAAAGAAATTTTTGAGGGTCTGGATGAACCGGAACTCGGCGCAGTCCTGGTGCGTCAGGATAAAACCTCTAGCCAGATCGGCCCGGTGACTTTCGGACAGTTTGATGAGGGACAGGAGAAGACTTTTCATCCTCCTATCCGCTTTACCACCATTCCCTTTGACAGCCATGACCAGTTTCCTCAGGCGCTGGCGGTGACATTCTCCTTCATTGAAAAAGATAAAGATGACGCCGCCAAGATATTACAAACGGTCTTCGATGCTGTCAAAGCCGTGAAGGGCCAGATCGTCGATGCCCTTGAAGAACTGCTGGGCCTCTCCTCTGATGGCTCTTCTTCCAGCACTGACGCAGGGACAACGGTGCTAGTGGTGTTGTTAAATGTGGTGGTCGGCGCAGTGATCGATCTGATCGGGAAGCTGCTGGTGGATCTGGTAGGTAGCGACCCATTCACACCAACGATGACGGCGTTTGCCATTTCCTCTGGCGATTCCACAGATAGCGCAGATGAGCAGGTAACGTTTACCAGCGACCATTTCAAGGGGAAATATGTCCTGACGTATGATTTGCACCTCTCGTAGTTTCCAGGAAAACCAGGAAAGAAGTCAGGAGAAGCAGAGCACTGATGCAGCTCTGCTTCTCTTACCCCTTTTTGGTTTTTTGGGGGCTGGTCATATCTGGTATGATAGAGGGCAGCAGGGCAGTCGGAGTAATAAGGCATCTTTATGATTTTTTTAAGGAGTTGCGCATGGCTTACG